>CAJZFF010000008.1 GCA_915069725.1 uncultured Actinomyces sp. | reverse complement strand
CCCCCAGCCGCTGGAGGCCGTCCACACTGCGCTCCACGCCGTCCCGGGAGGATCGCGGGCTGTTCGGCCACCCCAGGGGCCTGCCCTGGATGCTCAACGTGGAGATGTGGGAGCGCTTCTCCTACTACGGGATGCGCGCCATCCTGCTGTACTTCATCACCGACACCGCGGCCAACGGGGGTCTGGGCCTAAGCGAGAACAGCGGCCAGGTCGTCCTGGCCTCCTACAGCGCGGCCGTGTATCTACTGGCGATCCCCGGAGGCATCTTCGCCGACCGCGTCATCGGCCCCTGGCCATCGACCCTCTACGGGGGCGTCGTCATCATGGCCGGTCACCTGTGCCTGTCGATCCCCGTGAACGCCTTCTCCTGGCTGGGCATCGTCCTGGTCGCCATCGGCACCGGCTTCATCAAGCCGAACCTGTCGACGATCGTGGGCGGACTGTACGACAAGGGAGATCCGCGTCGCGACGCCGGCTTCCAGATGTTCTAATGTCGATCAACATCGGTTCCCTCGTCTCGCCCCTGGTCACCGGCTGGCTGCGGTGGCACCACGGATACCACGCCGGCTTCTCCGCGGCCGCCGTCGGCATGGCTCTGGCCCTCGCGGCCTTCATCCACGGTAGGCACAGGCTCTCGGCATTCGCCTTCACCGTGCCCAACCCCCTCGTGGGCGACGAGCGCCGCCGGCTGATCATCGGCTCGTTCACGGTCCTGGTGGGCGCGGGGATGCTGCTGGCGGCACTTCGGGGAATCACCGGCGATCTGCTCCCGGCCATCTCCACCACGATGCTGATCGTCCCGGCGGCGACGGCGATCGCCTACTTCACCATCATGTTCCGCTCCTCGAAGGTCACCCACCGCGAGCGCGTCCACCTGCGCGCCTACATCCCGCTGTGGATCGGCGCGGTGCTGTTCTTCATGATCTCCGAGCAGGCCGCCGGGAAGATGGCGACCTTCGCCAAGGACAACACCGATGCCCACGTCCCCTTCTTCGGGTGGGCCATCAGCCCGGAGACCTATCAGGCGGTCAATCCGGGAGCGATCGTCGTCCTGGCTCCGCTGGTCAGCTGCTTCTTCACCTGGCGGGCGGGCAGATTCCCCTCCACCATCATGAAGTTCGCGATCTCGGTGCTCATCATCGGGGTATCGGCCTTCATCCTGGGGTACGGCTTCCAGATCTGGCCGGGCGGGAAGGACCTGTCCCCGTGGTGGTTCCTGGCCGTGGTCTTCATCATCCAGACCGTCGCCGAGCTCTTCCTGTCCCCGGTGGGCCTGTCCACGACGTCGGCGCTGGCACCCAAGAACTTCGCCTCCCAGACGATGAGCCTGTGGCTGCTGACGACGGCCACCGGTCAGGGGCTGGCCGGCTTCATCATCTCCAGGACGGAGCACGTCGCGAACTCCACCTACTACTACGGCCTGGGGATCGTGACGGTCGCCGTGGCGATCGTCCTGTTCATCGTCGCCCCGTGGACGGAGCGGAAGATGGCCGACGTCGGGGTCATCGCGCAGGACTAGGCGCAGTTGAAACGCCGGGCGTTCGTAGGTTCAGGGCACCCACCTGTCTCCTCACTTCTGAGACAGGTGGGTGTCATGACGTCTGAGACACCCGCTCGGAAGGGAACCCGGGGCAGGCTGGTGGCCCTGGAAGGGAAGAGCTCTGGCGGGGTGTCGGTGTCCACGGTGCTGACATCACAAGCGCATCGGCGCTGCACACCGAAGAAGAACTGCAGGATTCCAACGATCCCCGCTGGGCGCACTGACGTCGGGCCCGTTGATGTCAGCGCTGTGGGCACCGGGCCGCGCAGGAGTGAGTCCGGGGTCCTTACGGCACGGCCCGGCGCCTCCGTCACAGGTCCGCCCCCACCGTCCCCTGCTCGCCGCTTGCGCAGAGGGCCGGGAGGCTATGACCCGACGCCGGCTTTGCCTTGAGTCGGCCTGCTCCACGAGGGTCGGGATCTACTGGCCAAGGGTTGTGCGTACTGCACGAAGGCCCCACCTACCTCCAGTACCCCCGACCCTCGTCCAGTAGCGCCCCATCTTCGTGCATTGCGTCCAGACGATGCCGGCAGCCACCGCAGTGACCGGGCAGCCCCTCTCCGGCAGACTGAAGCAGCAGCTCTCCCATCTGGCAGACGAACCCAAACGGTGTCTTGAGATGTCATGACATCCGAAACTCTCAGAAGTCATGAGACAACACATGAGCGTCGGGGCACAGGCCTCGGATAGCGTGCTGCGACTATGCGGGGCACGTTGCTGGCGGGATGGTGAATGGTGCCCGTCGGAGAACGCGAATCGGTGCCGCGGCCGCTACTACAGTGATGAAGGGCCGATGGTGGGAGCTTGGATTGCTTTCCCATCGTGCCTGCGACCTGCAGTGGCGTGGAAGGGGCGGAGCATGGAATGGCGGGACAACGACCGCGGTGGCGGTCGGGGGGACCTGTTCGATGAGACGCTGGGGAAGTCGATGCGGTGGTGGGCGACGGAGACGGCTGATGGGCGCCTGATCCTGCGCCGCTCGGTGATGATCCGCTGCTGTGCTCTGGTGGCGCTCGCGGTGGGGGTGCCCGGCGTGGTCTACAACGCGCTGCCGCTGATGAGCCCCTACATCACCGAGTATGAAGTCAAGGACGCCATGATCTGGGCGATCATGTTCGGCGTTCCGGTGGTCTGGGCGATCAATACCCTGCGGCGTCGGACGGTGCTGAGCAAGGACGGCATCACCATGCGACGCCTGCTGTTCACCGAGCGTCGTCCTTGGGAGTCAGTGGCCTCGAGATTCACGCTGTCGACGCTCAACCTGACTGACGGGCCGTCGTCGTACGGCGGATTCATTGAGCGCACTCGGATCGCCATCGAGAACGGCGACGGCGATGATGTCATTCGGCTTCCCGGATGCGTCATCGGGATGACCTGGGGGAGCTCTGAGGACCGCGCCTCTGCGGCTGTGGGGGACTTGCAGTACTACATCTATGCGAGGGGGTGGGGAGTCTCGGAGGAGGCCGCTGTCAGCGAGGACCCTCATCTTGCGGCGGCCAGGGGCCGGCACGGGGCGGAGAAGACGCTGCAGCGCAGCCGTCTGGTGTTCTGCACCCCGCTCTGGCGCAGGATCAAGGAGCACCTGTGCAACGGCGGGCTCTTCCTCATCGCCATGGGGGCGCTGTTCCTGGTGATGGGTGGTCAACAGCTGTTCTTCGAGACCAAGCCGCTCAGCGGTTCGGATATCGCCTTCGCGGTGTTCTGTCTTCTGCTCGGACCGGTGACCATGGCGTATCCGCTCTACAAGATCTACGAATGCTTCCCGCGAGTGATCGTGGATGAACAGGGGATTCGCGTCGGAAGACGCTCGTGCGTCTGGCCGGAGTCCCGCTCCGGGCTGTTCGTCGCCGGGGACCGGATCTTCGTCGTCTACGGCAAGGGGAGGCACCTGGCCCTGGATGGCGCCGGTGTCACGTGGGGGAGCTTTCGGCGCCGGCAGGAGCAGCTGGTCGCCAGGTGTGAGGCGATCTGGCTCTGGGGGGTCGCCCATGGCGCGACCCGGGAGACCGGCCGTTATGTTCCCCTCGCGGATGCAGGCATGCAGGAGGAGCGGGAGATTCTCGAACGCGGGATCGGTTTAGCGGTTCCTCGCCGGGGTCAGCTCGCTTGATTCTGGGCGGCCACGGCCCGGTGGCGCCAGATCAGCAGGATGGTGGCAAAGATCCAGCAGATCGCTCCGGCGGCCAGGCCGGCGACGAGGGGCACCGCGAACTTGCTGAACGTGAGGGTGGGGCCCACGAGGATCGCGTCGGTGTCATCCAGGCCCTCGCATGAGACCCGGTAGTCTCCCGACTTGTCGGCCTTGAACGTGAGAACCGAGCTGAAATCGCCGTCGTTGTTGGAGATGTTCATCCCGCCGCCGGGGGAGGTGCGGACCTCCTTGCCGTCAGGGTCCACAACGGTGCAGTTGTTGGCGGAGGCGGTTCTCGATACGTATAGAGCACGTTCGTCGTTGCTGCTCAGGCTGACCTGCTGCCCGTTGGTGACAACGTCACCACTGGTGGCGATGCTGGCGACGGCGATGACCGACCCGATGCCCCAGATGGCCAGTCCCATCAATGGGCCGATGACGAACAGGATGACCGCCACGACCAGTTTTCCGACGTGCGTCTGGCGGGGGCGCTGCTGCCCATAGGGAGGCACGGCCTGATACTGGGGCTGGTATGGCGGCTGGTACGGGGGCTGATTCTGGGGAGCTGACATCGGTCCGTCTTCTGGGTGTGCTTCAACTGCCGTTGTAGCGTAGCAAGTCAGGTATTCGGTGACCCGGCCTGTTTCGGGGCCTCAGGCGGCGGTTTCTTCGGTGAAGGAGACTCCGCGCTCTTCGGCGGCGCGGAGTAATCGTTTGTCGCGTGTCCACAGGCGGGCTCCAGGGACCAGCATGACGGAGCCGAGCAGGTGCGCATCGACTGGGCTGAGTTCCCGGCCCCACAGCGCATGGGCTGCGACCAGGGTCAGTAGCTCGTCATGTGAGAGGACCGGGAACTGGCGAAGGTGCGCTAAGTGCTTGAGGACGTCATTCCTGGCCCTGAGTGATCCCATCGCCAGCTCCTCCGCCACGAGTGGATGGGATCCGATCTCGTCCTCGTGCAGCAGGCTGACGAGTACTGGGTCCGAGTGGTGGAAGTGATCGATCCATACCGAGGTGTCGACAAGGATCACTGGCTGGCCGTCCGACGTCGTGGAGCGGCGCTCGCCGTCCGATCAGAGCCGCCGAGAGCCGCAAGGCGACGTGCGCTCTCCACTCTGACCAGGGTCTCCAGGCCAGCCCGCAGCAGCTCGGTGCGTTCAGTGATGCCCGTGAGCTCCTGAGCGTTGGCAATGAGGTCATCACTGAGTGTCACGGTGGTTCGCACGATACCTCCTTGCATCAGAATCGTCATCAGATGATGTAGATTCTAGTGCATCTGTCATGTGATGGCCAGTGGTCGGTCATCAGCTGACTGATCTCGCTCGGCGGAGCGGGCAACCACTTCGGGCCGGTGCCGATGCCGGACAGTGGGTTGGAGATGAATAGGAAGAGGTGGGCCCTCGTTCTGGAGGTCACCGCTGTGTAACGTGTTGTCATGCGCCAGCACCCACCTGACGGACTCATGTCGCCGGGGTCGGCCCACTCGGTTCCGGCCGTCGACGGCGCACAGACGGGTCAGTCGCTTGGCGAGACCGCCGCCGACCTGGCGCTGCGAGCCACCCAGTATCTGCGCACCCGTTTCCGTGAACGTGTCACCGTCGGGGACCTCTCCGAGCACCTCGCCTACAGCCCCTCCCACCTCACCCGGGTCTTCACGTCCGTCGTCGGCACCTCGCCCATGGACTACCTGGCCGCCTGGAGACTGCACGAGGCTAAGCAGCTCCTCATCACCTACCGCTTGGGCGTGGCCGAGACTTGCCACGAGGTCGGCTACACCTCGGTGGGCACCTTCAGCCGCCGCTTCCTGCGTGACGTCGGAACGCCACCCGGTTCCCTGCGTGGCATTGCCGACCGAGTGGCCGAGCGCACCCAACCGGCCGTGAGCCTCCTGGTCCCGTCGGCTGGAAGAATCCGCATCCGCCTTGATATCCCAGAGGAGATGCGTCGCGCGCTCGGGCCTGCCCCCTATCAGTGGGTCGGCACCTTTCCCCGTCCTGTCCCCAGTGGGCTGCCGACGAGCGGCTCACTGCGTCGACACATCGATGAGGTCGAGCTGCCCGTGGTCCCAGGCTCCCCCTGGATCCTCGCCACCATCTTTCCCGACGGCGCCGACGTCCACGAGCAACTCGCCCCCACAAGCCCCCTCGTTGCGCGGCTGCATGTTCCAGCGGAGCCCGTCCCCGGCCCCATCACCCTGCCGGTGCGCGCCGCTCTCCCATGGGACCCGGCGGTCCTCGTGGCACTGGCAGCGATAGTGGTCTGATGGCCGTCCGATGCCCTGTGGGGCAGGACAGCAGGATCGGAGTCGTCCGCTGTGTGCCGATCGGTCTACCGTCATGGAACGTCAAGATGTCCCCAGACACGCAGCTGGATACGCAAAGGAGCCACCGATGACCGACGCCACCGCCAACGCCCTGCCCACCGAGCGCCTTGCCGGCTTTCCCTGCTGGATCGAGCTGTACACACCGGACATCGATGCCTCGGCCGCCTTCTACCGGGACCTTCTCGGCTGGGAGATCACCCGTGCCGAACCGGGTGAGCCACTCACCACTGAGGTGCATCACGACGGTCGGCTCATCGCCTCCTTCGAGCCTGCTGACGCGGCGCCCGGGGACCCCGGCTGGCAGGTGAGCTTCATGGTCGACGACGTCCGCACCGCAGCCGCAGCCGCTGAGAGGACCGGTGGGAACGTCGTTGTGGAGCCCACCGGCGTCACGGCGACCATGGCCTACGCCCTCGCCGCAGACCCCGACGGCAACGTCGTCGGGCTCCTGGAGGACGAGGACTGCGAGGGGCCCTACCCCTACCAGGCCGGGATGCCGGTGTGGTTCGACGTCCTGGCCAGTGACCTGGAGCCGGCCGAGCGCTTCTACCGGGAGGCCGCCGGGTGGCCCACCCGCCGGCTGACCATCGCCGACCAGGAGCAGGACTTCTACACGAGTGTCGTCGGGGGCAGATCCGTGAGCGGTGTCGGTCGGGCCGGCTACTTCGGGGTAGAGGAGGTCCCCTCGCGCTGGCGCATCTACTTCGGGGTTGAGGACGCCGACGCCGCAGCCCGGCGCGTGCGCGAGCTGGGAGGAACTGTCATCGTCGAGCCTTTCGACTTCACGTTCGGGCGCATGGTGGAGGTTGCCGACCCGCACGGTGCGCGCTTCCTGCTCACCACCTTCTGATCCTCACGCACTAGTCGGGCGGGGCCACTGGTGGTCCCGCCCGAATGCGTCCGGAGAGCGAGGGCGCTGGAGATGCTGTGAAAGAGCAGAAGGAAGCACCCTCATGGCCGGACCCTGCCCAGGTTACTCCGCCTGCCGGCCCGCCTCGCCCCCATCCACGTCAGGATTCCTCTCCGCCGCGACCTCCGCGGGGCCCAGCAGCGCCAGGATCCGCTCGGTCTGCCACGGCAGGATCCCGCCCTCACCGAAGACCAGCTGGGCCTTGTCCGGGTCCTCGACGACGTCGTCGGCCAGGAGCCCCAGCAGGTGCGCCAGCGGCATGCGCCGCCCCTCCAGCAGGTCGAGCAGGTGCGCCAGGACCCGGTTACTGCTGCGATCCAGGTTCGCCACCTGGTGCTCGCCCACACCCACGGGCAGATCCCACCAGATGAGGCGGCGCTCAGCGAGATCAATGACGAAGGGCGTCGCGTTGAACGTGGGCGAGACCAGGTCGAGGCGCTGCATGACGGTGGAGGCCTCGAAGACCTCGCCGCTCTGCGGGTCCGCGCCGCGGGCCATCGCCCCCGCCCAGCACTCGGGCACCTCACTGAGCCGGTGGTGGGAGAAGGAGTGGACCGTCATGACGACGTAACGCCACCCCTGCCGCAGCGCCTCGGCCAGGGTGACGTCAATGAACTCGGCCGCCCCGTCGGGCGCCGAGGTGAGGTCGCCGGAGTGCACGGCCGCCGTCGAGCGCAGGTTGTAGTAGGCGATCTGCTCGGTGCGCGCGAAGTCCTCGGAGACGAAGAAGGCCGACAGGTCCAGATCCACCCGGGTATCTCTGTCCGCCGTGGCAGCAGGCCCGGCAGGCCCCGGGGCATCGGGTGGGGCCTCCGGCAGGTCGCGCCAGTGCAGGAAGAAGCGGATCGTCTTGCCCTCGGGCAGGGGCAGCCGCGTGCCGCGCCCCGCCGTGCGCATACCCGGCGAGGCAGAGCGCAGTCCCACCGGAGCCGTGTAACCCCCGTACAGCCCCTGGTTGACGGCGATCCGCCCCAGGCGCCTCCGCTGCCGTAGGGTCTCCTCGACGGCGCGAACCACCGCCGCGTCGGCCGGGCCGGGACGGCGGGTGGAGGGGATGAGCGTCGTCTTGGTGCCCGTAGCCGCCTTGATGGCGACGACCCGCCACGGCAGGGCATCTGGCCCGGGGGAGGAGAAGTACTCCCACAGGCGCACCAGGACCGGCAGGGAGACCTCGGGCGCGACCCGAGCGAACTCGGCGACCACGCGTTCGCGGGCGACATCATCGGCGCACAGTCGCAGCAGGTGGTTGAGTCGGCGGGCGAAAACCCCGGGACGGGTGGTCAGCAGGCGGAGGGCTCCCTCGACGTCGCGGCGCGCCAGGGCCTCCTCCAGGCGGGAGGTGAAACCTGCTTCGGCGTCCCCGGAGGCGACCTGGTGCAGGAGCGCGGCGGCGCGCGGGAAGCGACGTGCGTAGTCGCCGGGGCGCAGGTGGCGGGCCAGCCGCTTCCACCGCTCGCAGCGCCGAGCCATCTCCTCGGCGGAGTCCCGGCTGTCCTGGACATGCTCGACGGCGTCAAGCAGACCCAGCAGCCGGCGCCGCTGCGCACGGGAGAAGGAGGGGAACCGGCACGGTTCGGCCAGGGAGACATCGCCGCCCGCCATGGCGACCGCCAGGCGCAGCACGTCGGTGACGGTGCGGTAGGAGGCGGAGAAGTCCAGGTCGGGGAAGGCGACGGTGAGGACGGCGAGGTTCTCCTTGACCGCCACGTGTGACGCCGCCTCGGGGCCGAAGTCGCGCAGGGCCGTCAGGTCCGCGCGGTCCTGGGTGCTGAAGGGGGTCGCCTGGGCGGCGAGGTCGGCCACGATCCGCTCCAGGTCCTGCGCCCTGGCCAGGCCCAGCTCGGTGAGGGCGTCGTCGTCTCCCGGCAGGGGCTCGCGGGGGCTGGGCCGGTAGTCCGGCAGGATTCGGACCCCGACGACGTCGCCCAGGTAGTGCAGGGCGGCATTGACCAGCAGCGCGGCCTCGGAGGCGCTGCGTACCTGGATGGGGAAGTCGGGGTAGAAGGGCCGGTACTCGGCGGACGGGGAACCAGAACTGAGGCGGGCGGCGGCATTGACCAGTGTCCAGGCCTGCTCGGGAGAGGTGAGGGCCTCCCGGGCCGGGTCGGAGAGCCGGTAGCCCAGGGCGCGCAGCGTGGTCAGGGCCGTATCGACACCCGCGTCGGCGCCCCGCTGCGGCGTGGGCTGCGCCTCCTGCGTTGAGGCGAAGCACGACGGCGCCGGCCCACCGGTGGCCGACGGGATATAGACGGCCCCGAGCCGGCGGATCGTCACAGCGTTGAGCTCCGCGGTCGCCTCAGCACCGGAGACAGGGGCGACCGCTGTGCCGGCTCCTGTGTCGGTCGCCGTCGTCGCAGAGGACTGATTGACTCCCACGGGGCCTCCTGACACCTCGCCGTCCAGGGACTCCGTTCCCCGGAACCGGCTTGAGCCTAGCGGAGGCGGGGGAGCCGGGAGCGGCTGGCTGCTTCAGAAACGTCCGTAGGAGTGCTCCAGGAGCGTCTTGAGGGAGTCGATCTCCACCTCCACCGAGCTGAAGCCGCCGGTCACCTTGACACCATGGTCCCCGACCTGGAACAGACGCATGAAGAACCCATCGTTCGTGGTGCGTATCCCGTAGGGGAAGCCGTAGCGCTGCTCCAGTGCCTGGGCGATCCGCCAGGCGTAGTCGGCGACGTGGCGCTGGTCGAAGCTCAGACGATCCTCCGCTTCCCGTTCGGAGTGAGTGACCACCTCGATGCTCCAGGTGCCGGAGAATCGCGACTGCTCCGCGACCCAGCCGTCTCCGCGCAGGATGGGCTCGTCCCACCGGGTATCGGGGCGTCCGCCGAGTCCCCTGAGCACGCTCTCGACGGCTGCTCCGCTGAGGACCTGCTCGACGACGGAGAGGATCTGGGGAATGGACAGCCCGATCCGTATCGGGATGACCTGCCAGTTCACCGGTGGCCGGCCGGGACCGGTGGGTGTGGGTGTCGAGGCGGCCAGCCTACGAAGCTCGTCCATCGTCATCGCCGGTCCGGGCGAGTCCTTCCCCCGATCCTCCAGAAGGAACTTGATATCGCCCTTCGCCAACTCATCCTCGTCCCCGCTGGGGCTGGCGGCAAAGACTCCGTAGTCGCCGAAGCCCTCGGAGCCGGCGAAGCGAATATCGATGAGAGCACGCCCTCCGGCCAGGCCGGCGACGACGTCGCGCATACTGATCTGACTTCGTTCGCTGCCGAGGAGATTGCGGGGTATGAGGATCTCCTCCCCGGTGGACTCGGCGGTGACCTTCAGACCATCGATCGTGCCGGTGAAGGAGACCAGGCCGAGCCCGGATTCCCCCATGTCCCAACGGAAGGTGAAAGGGCGGCGCCACTGCGGCGGCATGAGGGCCATGTCATTGGGCAAGCCACCGAGGGTCTTCGCCGTGGTCTCCTCGAACAGGTCCCAGTTGACGATCTAGGCCGCTCCGGGCCCCCACCAGTCGTTCACCTCGCCACCGAGGTCCACCCTCCACAGATAGGGGTACAGCTCGGCATCGCCGTACTTGTAAGTCAGGCGCTCCTGAGTGTCGATGGGGAACCCGCGGTTGTAGGAGTCCACGCTCAAGGAGTACTTCTCGCCCCACGGGTGATAGTCCGGTTCGATCTCGATGACCCGTTCCCCGAGCTGCCAGCGGAAGAACACATTGGGCCCATACATGGACAGGGATTCGGTTCCCAGGAGATCGGCGGCCTCGAGCAGGAACCGGTGCACGTCGGCCTCGGTCAAGGTGGTTCCCATGAGTGCAGCCACGCGATTGGACATCTCCACCTCAGGGTTCAATGCACCGTTCACAGTGCTGATCGCCACGCTGCTCACAAGATCTCTCCGTTCAACGTCGTCAGCCTCTGTGTGCTGAATGCGTACTCCTCAGCATATTTTGTCGCGCTGATGATTTCTTGTGTGTGCTCTTCACGGTGGGAGGCGTCATCCCGGAGAGATCGGACCGTGGTCGTCCGCCGATCGGAGATATCCTCCGGGCCGGGGCGCGCGGGGCCCGCGATTCCGGGCCTTAGGCGGCCTCCATCATCTAGGCTGTCGCCGTGAAGATCCTGCTCCTCGGCTCCGGCGCGCGCGAGCACGCCCTGGCCCGTGCCCTCGCCCGTGATCCGCAGACCTCCGAGCTCATCGTCGCTCCGGGAAACCCCGGTACCTCAGCCATCGCCACGAACCTCAACATCGACCCCAGCGTCCCCGAGGAGGTCGTGGCCCTGGCCACGCAGATGAAGGCGGACCTCGTCGTCGTCGGTCCCGAGGCGCCCTTGGTCGCCGGTGTCGCCGACGCCGTGCGCGACGCCGGGATCCCCTGCTTCGGCCCCGGCGCGGAGGCCGCCCGCCTGGAGGGCTCGAAGGCCTTCGCCAAGGAGATCATGACCGCAGCGGGCGTCCCCACCGCCGAGGCCGCCGTGTGCACCACCGAGGCCGAGCTGTCCGCCGCCCTGGACCGCTTCGGGGCCCCCTACGTCGTCAAGGAGGACGGCCTGGCCGCCGGCAAGGGCGTCGTCGTCACTGACGAGCGCCCCGTCGCCCTGGCCCACGGCCACGCCTGCCTGACCCGCGGCAGCGGTCGCGTCGTCGTCGAGGACTACCTCGACGGCCCCGAGGCCTCCGTGTTCTGCGTGTGCGACGGCGCCACCGTCCGCCCCCTGGCCCCCGCCCAGGACTTCAAGCGCCTCCTCAACGGCGACGCCGGCCCCAACACCGGCGGCATGGGCGCCTACTCGCCCCTGTCCTGGGCCCCGGCGGACCTCACCGAGCAGGTGGTGCGCGAGGTCGCCCAACCCGTCGTCGACGAGATGGCCCGACGCGGCACCGCCTTCATCGGCCTGCTCTACTGCGGGCTGGCACTGACCGGCAACGGCCTGCGCGTGGTCGAGTTCAACGTGCGCTTCGGCGACCCCGAGACCCAGGCCGTCCTGGCCCGCCTGACCTCCTCCCTGCCCGAGCTGCTCCACGCCGCCGCCACCGGCCGCCTCGCCGAGGCCCCCGAGCCCACCTGGTCCGAGCAGTGCGCCGTCGACGTCGTCATCGCCGCCCCCGGCTATCCCGGAACCGTCACCACCGGCGGCACCATCACCGGGATCGAGACCGCCGAGGAGCTCGACGACGTCCACGTGCTGCACGCCGGCACCGGCACCACCGAGCGCGGGGAACTGATCGCCGTCGGAGGGCGGGTCCTGTCCGTCGTCGCCCTGGGAGCAACTCTCGAGGCGGCGCGGGAACGCGCCTACGAGGCCGTCGAGCGCATCAACCTTGAGGGCGCCCAGTACCGCACCGACATCGCCCAGGCGGCCAGTGAAGGCAGTGTCGGCAGTGTCGGTAGCGCTGCCAGTGCCGACGGGGCCGAGTAGAGCTCCTCGCCGTCGCAACCACGGCGCGCGGCTCGCCCTGCGCTGAACCGAGGAAGACCGCGCCAACAGACCCGGCCGCTGGAGGCGGTGCGCGTGACGCATGCACTTCTTCCGAGACCAAACGCACACTGCACCGCTCTTTCCTGAGGGAGGTCCGTGCCCCCTCGCCGGATGGGAAGGGCGGGTTCCGGCGCCGGTGTTGACCCACGTCAACCCCTTGTCCGGCCGACCGGAGCAGGTGAAAGGTGGGAGCCGTTCCCATCCCGTCGGTGGGATTTACTCCGGTAGCTCCCTGACACCCACCGACGACCCGACCCGGACAAATGCCTGCAATGGCGCGGTATTTGGATGATCCTCCAAGGGTGAACCCTGCGGGCGCCGCCGCGGCCCGGGACCGGACACAGGGTGCCCGCCGATGGCAGGATGGGGGCATGACTCAGTCCGCGAGTTCCGCCTCAGTCGGTCCCAGTGCCTCAGCAGCCGGCTCCCTGCCCCCCACCGTCCCCGGGTGGGAGCACCGCTCCAGCGGCAAGGTCCGGGACGTCTACGCCCCCACCTCCGACGGCCCGTGGGGTGGGCAGGACGTGCTCCTCGTGGTCGCCTCGGACCGCATCAGCGCCTACGACCACATCCTGGCGACCCCGATCCCGGACAAGGGCAAGGTCCTCACCGCCCTGAGCGCCTGGTGGTTCGAGCAGCTCGCCGACGTCGTCCCGGGTCATCTCGTCTCCCTCGACGTTCCCGCCCAGGTCGCCGGACGCGCCATGATCTGCCGGCGGCTGGAGATGTACCCGGTGGAGTGCGTGGCCCGCGGCTACCTCACCGGCTCCGGCCTGGTCGAGTACCGGCAGAGCCGCTCCGTGTGCGGCGTCGCCCTGCCCGAGGGCCTGACCGAGGCCTCCCGCCTGCCCGAGCCGATCTTCACCCCCGCCGCCAAGGCCGAGCTCGGGGAGCACGACGAGAACGTCACCTTCGAGCGCGTCGTCCAGATGGTGGGGGAGGGGCCCGCCACCGCCCTGCGCGAGACCACCCTGGCCCTCTACTCCCGGGCCGCCGAGATCGCCCGGGACCGCGGCATCATCCTGGCCGACACCAAGTTCGAGCTCGGCACCGACGCCGACGGCGACCTGGTCCTGGGCGACGAGGTCCTCACCCCCGACTCCTCCCGCTTCTGGCCGGCCGACGCCTGGGAACCCGGCCGGGTCACCCCCTCCTTCGACAAGCAGTACGTGCGCGACTGGCTCACCTCCCCGGCCTCCGGCTGGGACCGGGACGGCGGCCAGGAGCCCCCGGCCCTGCCCGCCGACGTCGTCGAACGGACCCGAGCCCGCTACCTCGAGGCCTACGAGCGGCTCACCGGCCACCCCCTGGAGCTGTCATGACCACGACCTCACCCGCATCGGAACTTCCAGATACCGGGAGCACCGCCCGCTCCTTCAAGCCCGGGCCGGGCTTCTACGTCCTGGTCGGCCTCATCGTCCTGACGGTCGTGCTGGCACTGTCGGCCGCCATCACCTCCGCCCTCGGGGCGGCCGGGACCTCCCGGGTCCTGGGCGGCATCGCCCTGGTCCTCGTGGGGCTGGGCATGCTCGCCTCCTTGAGGCTCTCCGCCCGCTCCCTGGTGGTCAACGCCCCCCGCCTGCGGCTGGAGCGCAACCGGGTCCGGGCGGCCCGGGCCCGGCAGGGCGACGAGTCCTCCAAGAAGGGAGGCAGCGCCAAGAGCGCCCGCGGCAAGGGGTCCAAGGGCTCCCAGTCCTCCCAGCGGGGCTCGGGAACCGACGGCGCAGCCCTTCCCGGCACCGATCTGGCAACGCTCACGGTGCCGGGAACCAAGGTGCTCGTGCCCGAGTCAACCGGTCGGCGTGAGCTGACCACCCTCGACGTGGTCTCCGGCCCCCTCACCACCGCGCTGGCCGCGACATCATTCGGGCGTGCGGCCGACGAGCGCCTGGCCGGGACCTCCACCGGCGAGACCCTCATCCGTGTCGGCCAGCTCCTGCTCGGCGCCACCGGCTTCGTGCTCGTGGCCCTGGGGCTCGCCTCCATCCTGGGACAGGTGATCTCATGACTCCCCGCGACCGACGTCCCGACAACGAGCGGGGTCCCGTTAACTGGGGCATCGTGCCCAAGAAGGCCCCTCGGGCGAAGAACACCTCAACCCGGCCCGGTGGCAACGGGCGGCTCGAGGTCATCCGCCCGGGCAACAACCCGGCTCCCTCCGGCTCAAGCGCGTCCGCCGCATCCGCCACCGGATCAGCCGACGGCGGCGCCGGCAGTGTCGGCAGTGCCGGTAGGGCGGCGGTCATGACGGAGGAGGACCTGCGCTCGGCCGCGGCCCAGGCCATCGCCTCAGGAACCGCTGACGCCGTCGACGCCGCCATCGCCATCGACCTGGCCGACGTGTCCGACGAGCCCACCGGCTGGGCCGGCTCCGCCCTGTCCGCCGGTTCGCCCG
>CAJZFF010000007.1 GCA_915069725.1 uncultured Actinomyces sp. | reverse complement strand
CGGCGCTTCGACCTCATCGTCTCCAACCCGCCCTTCGTCCTCACCCCGCCCACGGTGCGCGAGGCCGGTCTGCCCCTCATGGAGTACCGCGACGCCGGCGGCCCCGTCCTGCCGAGGCTCGTGGCCGGGCTCGGCGAGCACCTCGAGCTCGGGGCGAGCGCCGTCATGCTCGGCAACTGGGAGCACCGTGGCGCCGGCTCGTGGCGCGACGCCGTGGCCGCATGGCTCCCCGAGGGGCTCGACGCCTGGGTCCTTGAGCGCGAGCTCCAGGACCCGGTGGAGTACGCCACCATGTGGCTGCGCGACGGCGGCCTGACCCCCGAGCGCGACCCTGAGGCCTTCGATGCCGCCCTGGAGGCGTGGATCGACGACTTCGAGGCCCGCGACGTGCGGGGCGTCGGCTTCGGCTACCTCATCGTCCACCGCCCCCGGCGCCCCCGCGAGCCCTGGCGCCTCCTGGAGGAGGTGACCACCTCCGGTCAGGGGGTCCTGGGCCCCCACGTTGCCGAGGTGCTGGAGGTGCGCGAGCGCCTCGCCGGCCTCGACGACGCCGCCGTCGCCGACCTCCGCCCGCTCCTGGCCCCCGACGTCACCGAGGAGCGTCACCTCATTCCGGGTGCCGCCGAGCCCACGGTCATCCTGCTGCGTCAGGGCGGAGGGCTGGGACGCACCCTGCAGGCCTCCACGGCGGTGGCCGCCCTGGCCGGGGTGGCCGACGGCGAGCTGAGCGTCGGGCAGGTCGCCTCCGCGGTCGCCGCCCTCAGTGAGCTGAACGCTGCCGATGCGGCCGCACTGCGCGCGGAGATGGTCGAGGCGACCCGTCATCTCCTGACCACGGGATTCCTGCACCCAGGAAAGTGACAATGGGCTGAATGGGGCTGTGAGGGAAACGGATAACGGCGAACGTCCGGTGGGTATGAATCCGTTCTGAGATATTCGCCGGTTTGTTGTTGTCTTTCCTCTATTGTCGTGACGCCTCCGTCATCAATGAGATACAACTGAAACCCGCGCTGTTCCGCGTCATTTCAAGGGAAAGTGTCTGCGGTGTGCAATGATGCGCGATTGTTGCCCCGTGAGCCGATTCTGAGGTGTTGAGGAAGAGGTCGGATGACCTACATTCCTCGGCAGTCATAGTTGTCGTGCGCTCCCCGCGCACCCATCCCTCATGATCGGAATCCATCGGCATGTCCCAGTCATCACGTCGCCCGCAGTGCGGGCGTGAAGGACTACTGCGCAGATTCTGTGCGGTGGTCGGTTCTCTTGCGGTCGTCCTGGTGACCATGGTGTCGCTGCCGTGGACGGCGCCTCCCGCGGATGCCTCCACCGGTGATCTCACCATTCCCCTGGGGGACACCTCGGTGCAGATCTCCTATGTGCGCACCATTGACACTGTTGATCGTGTGTACGACACGGTGAACGGGTACGGCTACAACTCCTACCCGTGGGAGTGGGCCTACTCGCGTGCCTGCACCCGCTACTCGCCGGGGTCCAATAACTACTGGACTGACTATGTTCGCGGCAGCTCCGGTCAGTACGCGGCGGTCGGCTATGGGCGCAAGGTGGATGAGGGTGCCTGCCCCACCTCCTACCAAGGTGAGCCGGGGGATGTGCAGACCTCGCTGGGTTTCCAGCCCTCCAACACCACGAGCGTCAAGGCCGGAAACGTCTTTCTCGTGGGACGGATGCGCCACGTCAACAGCCCGATCTACTCCGACAACAGCTCCGTGACCAACCCCTCCCAGGGTAAGGGCACCACCTACTACGGCAGTTTCAACATCAACACCGCTCAGACGATTCAGGCCGACTTCCCGTGGCGTGAGTTCGACACGATCAACACGTGCACCGGCAAGCTCGACTCGAACGGCAAGCTCATCATCGGCGACTACGGCACTGAAAATCAGACGGTCAGGACGCAGTACGCCTACGACCAGTACGGGAGAGTCGGCTACTACGACGGGTCCACCTACACCTACATGTACCAGAACGGCTCCCTGGTCTGGTTCAACGGTGTCATGACCCAGGACTTCACCGACAAGATCGGACACAGCTGCGCCGACGACATCCTCGACATCAAGTCTGACCGCTCCGACACCGCCTGGACGGACCCCAACACCGGCATCAAGTACAAGCTCAAGCTGTGGGGATTCGTCAACAACGGAAACAACCAGGAGTGCCGACCTGACCTGGAGAAGGCAGAGACCTCCAACCTGGAGGAGCGCTTCATCACCCGTGAGCGGGCCGTCTCCTACGGCTGCCTCTACGGCTCCATCGAGCAGGAGCGCCCGGTGACCTTCGCCAAGGACGTCAAGGCGGACTCATCGGTTCAAGGATCGTTGACGATCCCCACCTTCAACTACATCAACGCCTCACCGGAAGGAACCTTCGGCGCAAGGACCTGGGGGACCCCCAAGTCCCTGACCCCCTCCTGGAACGCTGAGGACGTCGACCCCAAGAGCTACACCCTGCTGGCTCCCAACGACGCCGCCACGGTTCAGGAGGCGGGCACCACTCCGCAGGCCTCCGTTGACCGCAGGACCGGTGACGTCTGGTCCACCGGCTGGTTCCTGCGCGACGTCAGCTGCACGGTGGGGAACGGCAGTGCCCCGCTGCTGCGCCGTGACGGAACCACCCGCCTGGACAAGTCCGACTCCGTGAACCTCGAGCAGCGCACCATCCGCCTCGATGAGACCCAGCTGGCCGAGCGCCAGGAAGAGGTCGCCGTCAAGTGCGTCTGGCACAACGAGTACGTCGTCGGCCGTGGGCGCGTCACCCTCGTCAACATTGTCGACGGCGGCAGCGCCAGGCCCGAGCAATGGACCCTGACCGCCAAGCCCGCCACCGATGGGCTCTTCGGGCAGAAGACCATCACCGGCGCCAGCGGCACGCCCGCCGTCAGCAAGGTCTACACCGCCGGTGGCACCTACGGCCTGTCCGCGGGCAACGGCCCCGAGGGCTACTCTCAGAACGGCCCCTGGGTCTGCACCAACGACGACGGCAGTAACGTGCCCGTCAGCGCGGACAACAAGTTCGTGCTGGGGGAGGGCAAGAACGTCACCTGCGTCGTGCACCAGAAGCCTCAGCAGACCCCCGTCAGCGCGGTCAAGAGCGTTGAGGGCGCCTCCGACGCCGCCACGGCCGGCTCCTACTCCCTGAGCTACACCTGCACCCCGGGTCCCGACGGCAAGGGCTCCTCCACCGGCAAGATCACCGTGGACGCCCAGGGCAATGCCGCGAACCTGCCCGCCCAGCGCGTGGGTGCCACCTGCACCGTCACCGAGGATGCTCGTGACGCCAGGGGACTCAAGCAGCCCGGAACCGCCGCCGGCGGAAGCGTCAGCTGGAAGGACCCGGCCGCCTTCAAGGTGGTCACCAACCCGGGCAACCAGGAGAGGGAACTCGCCTCCACCGCCGTGGCCCCGACCAACGGCAACGCCGGCGGTGTCACCTTCACCGTGCCCGACTCCACGCAGGGAGCCGTGCGGGTCAAGGTCGTCAACTCCGTCGTCCCGCACGCCGGTATCGACAAGACCTTCAGCAAGGTCACCAAGAGCACCGAGAAGGTCAACGGTCGCACCACCTTCGACCAGACCTACACCATCACGGTGACCAACCCCTCCGCCAGGGCGGGCCTCACCTACGACCTCAACGACGCCTGGCAGGTCCCCACCGGGGTCACCGTCCACAAGGTCAGCATCTCAGGTGGCGCCATCAACGGCACCGAGACGCCTCAGGCCGGAGTGCCCTACGTCAAGACCGGCATCTCCCTGCCCGCGGGCCAGAAGCACACCTACACGGTGGTGCTCAACGTCTCCGGTCCCGACGCCGGACTGCCCGGCATCCAGGGAACCTGCACCCCGGGCGCCGTCGGTCAGGGCAAGGCCATCTACAACAAGGCCTCAGTGACCACCAAGGGCGACGGGCAGCCCAAGGAGGCCGCGGCCTGCGGCACCCTGCCCGCCAACCCCCAGTTCAAGGCCTCCAAGAGCCCGCTCGACGTGATCCGCAACAGTGATGGCACCTTCACCTCCAGCTACACGGTGACGGTCACCAACACCTCCCTGGTCGCCAGCCCGGTGGCCGCCGACCTCACCGACACCCCGCAGATGCCCACCGGCACCCGCCTGAGCCGGATCAAGGTCCTGGAGAAGGGAGTCGACGCCCAGGGCGTCACCCTGCCCGCCATTAACCCTGCCAACGGAACCCTCAACGGCTCGATCACCCTCATCAAGGGCGGAACCGGCGAGCGCCTCGCTGCCGCTCCCCGGGCCGGGGCCGACGGAGGCAGCCGCACCTTCACGATGCAGATGACCTTCACGGTCCGTGAGAACACCCCGGGCTTCAATGAGGCCGACTTCCAGTGCGGTCACCAGCGCGCCGACGGCAAGCCCTCCGGCCTGGTCAACACCATCGCCATGGAAGGTGACACCGACGGTGACGGGAACAACCACGGTTGCCTCTCCACCGACGGCAAGCTGAAGTTCTCCAAGGAGGTCACCACCCAGCCCGGCAACGGCTCGACCTTCGACGTCGTCTACACCGTGAGCGTGGTCAACGAGGGATCGCTGTCGGTGTCCACCGGACCCATCAACGACAAGCCCTCCTTCGCCCCCGGGCTCAACCCGACCCTGGTCAAGGTGCAGCGCGAGATGGGACCGACCCGGACGGTCAACGCCCAGGCCGACGGCTCCTACCGCCTGTCCGACAACGAGACCCTCTACTCGGGCCTGACGATCCGCTACACCGTCACCTTCACGGTGAAGATCGACCCGTCGGTCACCGGATACCGCGATGAGCTGCTGTCCTGCACCACGGACAAGGGGCGCCTCGTTCCCGGCCATGGCCTCTACAACAAGGTCGTGCCTCAGACGGGCAAGGACTCCGACACCCGGCCCGACCACGACGTGGCCTGCGCCAACGTCTCGCCCAATGCCGGCAAGCGCATCCTGTCGATCGTCAAGACCGGCAGCCAGGGCCCCCTGGACGACGCGGCCTTCGACATCTACCCGATGGACCCCTCCACCCCGGGTGCCAAGCCCCTCACCAACGGTGTGACCTTCACCGGTGGCAAGGGAACCGGAACCTTCACCACCACGGGACTGGCCATCAACCGCGAGTACTGGCTGGTGGAGACCAAGGCTCCCGCCGGGCACCAGCTCATGGCCAAGCCGGCCCGCTTCAAGGTGACCGACACGGGCATCGAGCTCATCACCGCCACTCCCGGCGGCTCGGCCCTGACGGTCTCGCGCAGCGGTGCCAGCAAGTCCGACGACACCATCACCGTCCGAGACCTCCAGATCGGCACCCTGCCGCTGTCCGGTGGACGCGGAATCGGCATGAACATCGCCGTCGGAATCGCGGCCATCACCGGCGCCGGCCTGCTGGCGCTGCGGCAACGAAAGACTTCCTCGTTCGGGCGCTCCGCCTGATCGCGAGAAGAACCCACGACTCCGCTCCGTCGCGCGCGGGTCACCCCTTCTATCCCTCATTCATCCCAACAACACAGGAGAGAACAGCAATGCACTCCCTCAACACGCGCCGGGGCCTCGGCCTCGCCGCTGCGATGACGCTCGCCGCCGGCGCGCTCGTCGCCCCGACCGGCGCGGCGGCACCCGCTGACCCGAACGGCTCCACCATCGACCCCGACGCGGCCACCACGCTGACCGTCCACAAGTGCGAGCAGACCGACACCAACGGCGTCAAGGAGGGGACCGGTAACGAGGACCCCCAGGCCGAGTGCAAGCCCGTCTCCGACGTCGAGTTCACCATCACCAAGCTGAACGTGGACCTGACGACCTACGACGGCTGGAAGACCCTCGCGGACCTCAAGGGTGACGTGGTCAAGGCCGGTGCCCTCAAGAGCACCACCGTCCAGAAGATCACCACCGGTGCCAACGGTCTGGCCTCCTTCACCGACGCCCAGACCGAGGTCGGTGCCTACCTCGTCAGCGAGACGCGCACCCCCGACAAGGTCATCCCGGCCGAGGACTTCGTCGTCACCCTGCCGATGACCAACCCGCAGGACACCGCCAAGTGGAACTACAACGTCCACGTCTACCCCAAGAACACCCTCTCCGGTGTGGACAAGCAGGTGACGGACAAGCCGGCCCCCGGCTCCGGGCGCGACATCACCTACACCATCACCACCTCCATCCCGAAGGTGGACTACCCCGGCGGTGCGCGCATCAAGCGCTACGAGGTCGTTGACCGCCTTGACAAGCGCATCAAGAAGGACGCTCTGACCCCGGTCGTCAAGATCGTCGGTCAGAACGAGGTGACCCTGGCGGACACCACCGACTACACCCTCATCACTGCCGAGGGTAAGGACCACAACTGGGCCACCATCCAGCTCACCGAGGAGGGCCGCCGCAAGGCCTCCGAGGCGCGCTACAACGGCAACGGCGAGACCAAGCTCCAGGTGACCCTGACGGCCAAGTTCGACGCCGCCGTCAACCTCGAGGGTGACCTGTCCAACACCGCGGGCCTCATCCCCAACGACAGCCCCAACTTCACCTGGGACCCGAACAACCCCGGCACCACCACGGACATCCCCGGCATTCCCACCACCCCCGTGCTCTCCAAGTACGGCAAGGTGGTCGTCACCAAGACCGGTACGGACGATCTGGCCGACAAGACCAAGTACAACGGCGCCCAGTTCCAGGTCTACGAGTGCACCAAGACCGCCAGCGGTGCCACGCTGCGTGACTCCGACCCCAGCACCCAGACCGTCGACCCGCTGACCATCGGTGGGGAGAAGACCTTCACCACCGCCGGCCAGGGCACCGTGGAGATCAACTACCTGCGCGCCAACGACTACGTCAACGGCGCCAAGAAGGACCAGCTGACCGACGAGGACTACTACTGCCTCGTGGAGACCAAGGCCCCCGAGGGCTACAGCCTCCAGGCCGACCCGCTCCCCTTCCGGGTCCTGGCTGAGAAGGCCGAGAAGAAGGCTGCGACTGAGGTCACCGTCACCGACATCCCGAAGAACGCGGGCTTCCGCCTGCCGCTGACTGGTGCCAACGGCGTCATCTTCCTGACCGTTGCCGGCGCCCTGCTGGTGGCCGGTGGCGCGGTGGTCGCCTACGCCAACAAGCGCCGTCACGTTGCCAAGCACTGACAGCCGCTGGCAGCCACTGAGGTGACCGGCCCCAGCCGGCCGTCATCACGCTGACTGCTTCCTTGTGGGGGAGGCGGGAGAACCCGTCTCCCCCACACGGGCGTCGCAGGGATCCTCCCTGCCAATCGTTAAAGCCACAACTGATCCCCACCCGTCTTTCGCAGCGAGCTCCGCAGACAACCCGACGCAGGAAGGCACGGTTCTCCGTGACAGCGCTACTCCCATCACTTCGCGACCGCATCTCCCAGTCCCGCACCAGCCAGGCCGAGAGGGAGCCCGACTCCGCGGCCCCGCAGCCCGGCCCGGACGGCCCCGCCTCCCCGGCGACCGACCCGAAGAAGGCGGCCCGCCGCAAGATCCTGCGTGAGCGCTTCCTGACCTGGCTGCCGCTGGTCCTGGTCCTGGTCGGCGTCGCCGTCCTCCTCTACCCGGTCATGGCGACCCAGCACAACAACGACGAGCAGCAGCGCCTGGCCAAGATGTACACCGCCACCGTGAACTCGGCCGGACCGGAGACCATCGCCAAGGAGCGAGCCTCCGCCGAGACCTACAACAACAACCTGGAGAGCGCGCCGATCCTCGACCCCTGGCTCGAGTCGCAGCGCCCCGACACCCCCCAGTACCAGGCCTACCTCCACGAGATGGACATCGACCCGGTCATGGCCCGGATCGTCATCCCCTCCATCCACGTGAGCCTGCCCATCTACCACGGCACCGACAGCCGCACCCTGACGGAAGGCGTCGGGCACCTGTTCGGCACGAGCCTGCCGATCGGCGGCCCCTCCACCCACGCAGTCCTCACCGGCCACACCGGGCTGTCCACCGCGACCATGTTCGACAACCTCAACCAGCTCAAGAAGGGCGACGTCTTCTACGTCTCCTCCCTGGGGCAGACCCTCAAGTACGAGGTCAACGACATCACCGTCGTCAAGCCCGAGGAGACCGACTCCCTGCGCAAGGTCCCCGGACGCGACCTGGTCACCCTCATCACCTGCACGCCCTACGGCGTCAACTCCCACCGCCTCCTGGTCACCGGCGAGCGCGTCCCCATGGACCCCACGGCCGCCGCGGCCGAGGAGGCCAAGGCCCTGCCCGCCCCCATGCAGACCTGGATGAAGGCCATCATCGTGGCCGTCGTCATCATCCTCGTCGTCGTCGTCGGAATCCTCGTGCGCCTGTGGTGGACGCGTCGTCGCCGCTCCCGGGGTGCCGGCCGGCAGGCCGTCGAAGGCTCAGCCGCCCGCGAGGCAGGCCGCAGTGACGACCGCAGTGATGCCCTCAGCGAGGGCCGCGGTGATGATGCGGCCGACGACGTCGGCGCGCCGGAGCGCTGGCCCGGACGCCCCCTGCAGGACGTCGTCGGCGCCGCCGGGGCCGATACGCAGTTCACCGACGAGACCAGTGAGCTCGAGGTCATCAGCCCATCGGGTGTCGCGGAGGCCGGCGTCCCCGAAGCCGCTGAGGCCCGCGACCCCGCTCCCGTCGAGCAGCCGGCCCCCAGGACGGCCTCCCCCTACGGGGCGATCACCCAGGCCGCAGACGGCCAGGGGGAGGACCCCTTCAGCGACCTGAAGGCACGTGAGTCGTGAGCAGTCCCGCACAGGAATCGCTGCTGACATCCTATTGGTTGGTGCGTTCAAGAACCTACGATCGGCCGGTGGCCTCCTTCCAGTCGCAGACCTCCCGCTCCCTGGGACAGCTGCGCCTGCGCGGGGGCCTGCTGGCGCTGTCCTGCCTGGCGGCGACGCTGGGCCTGTGGGGGCTGTTCGTGTTCACCCACACCGGCCAGACCCTCGACGCCATGGCCCTGGAGGGCTCGGAGATCGGCTCGCACTACGTGAGCGCCCACGCCCGCAGGCTCTTGTCGGTGGTGTCCATGCCGGCGGCCGTCGTCCTGGTGGTGACGATCCTCGTTATCGGTCTGCTGCGGCGCAGCCACCGGCGCGCGGTGTGGGCCGTCGTCGCCGTGGTCGGGGCCAACCTGACCACCCAGATCCTCAAGTACCAGTTCCTGTGGCGGCCCGACTTCAACATCACCGAGCGCTGGGACAACGCCAACACCCTGCCCTCGGGGCACACGACCATGGCGGCCTCCGCCGCGGTCGCGCTCGTCCTGCTGTCCGGGCGGCGCTGGCGGCCGCTGTCGGCCTGGGCCGGGGCCCTGTTCACCATCGCCATGGGCTACTCCACCCTCGTGTGCCAGTGGCACCGCCCCTCCGACGTCCTGGCCGGGATCTTCGTGCCCGTGGCCTGGGGCGCCCTCGCCGTGGCCGGCGGGGCCTGGCGCGCCCCCTGGTCACTGCGTGAGGGAACCGGGGAGGAGGGCTCAGGTGAGGTGCCCGAGCTGACCACCGTGGGGACGATCCCGGTGACCGCCGCCGGGCCGCGCCTGTGGAACCAGTTCATCGGCAACGTCCTGCTGGCCTCGGTCGGCGTCGTGTGCACCCTGGGGGCGCTCGGTCTGGGGCTCTGGGTGTGGAGGCACCTGGAGGGCCCGGACACGCGCTGGCAGCTCTTCGGCGCCTACGCCACCGGGTCTGTGGCCGTCGTCGGCGTCACCTGCCTGGCCCTGTCCGCGCTCGTCTCGCTGACCGACTGGGGCCGCACCCGCCGCAAGCACAAGGCCCGCCACCGCGACTGACGCCTACCCGGCGCCGTCGGCGACGAGCCCACTGAGGGGGGTTCGCCGCTCACTCCACGAGGGTGGGGTGCTACTGAACGAGGGTTGGGGGTACTGGAGGTAGGTGGGGCCTTCGTGCAGTACGCACAACCCTCTGCGACTAGCGCCCCGCCCTCGTGCAGTGTCCTGCCCCTACTCCTCGACGACGGCGGCCGGGAGCCTGATGCTGAAGGTGGTGCCGTGGTCCTCGGGCGCGGTGGAGGAGTCGACGTCGATGCTCCCGCCGTGGGACTGGACGATGGCCAGAGCGATCGACATGCCCAGACCCGTGGAGCCGGTGCGCCGCTCACGTGAGGAGTCCCCCCGGGCGAAGCGCTCAAAGAGGCGGTCGCGCACCTCGGGGGCGATCCCCGGGCCGTCGTCGTGGATGCGCACGATGAGCGTGTCCCCCTCTCGGGCCAGCGTCGTGGTCACGTGGCTGCCGGCCGGCGTGTGCACCCGGGCGTTGGCCAGGAGGTTGACGACGACCTGGCGCAGGCGGGCCTCATCGCCGATGACCAGCGGAGGCTCGGGCAGGAAGTCCTCGGCCTCCTCCGGCGTGGCGTCGGCCGGCGGCTCCAGGACGGCCAGATCCAGCTGCCAGTCGTGGTCGGGGCCGGCCGCACGGGCGTCGGCCACCGTGTCCACCAGGAGACCGACCAGGTCCACCTCCTCGCGGCGCAGCTCGCGCCCGGCGTCCAGGCGGGCCAGCAGCAGCAGGTCCTCGACGAGCGCCGTCATCCGCACCGACTCGGAGTGCACGCGCTCCAGGGCGTAGGTGGCCTCCTCCGGAAGGTCGGCATCGGCCCCCTCCCGGCGGATGAGCTCGGTGTAGCCGCGGATCGAGGCCAGCGGCGTGCGCAGCTCGTGGGAGGCGTCGGCCACGAACTGGCGCACCTGCGTCTCCGAGCGCTGGCGCGCGGCCAGGGCGGACTCCACATGCCCCAGCAGCGTGTTGAGAGCGCCGCCGACCTGACCGACCTCCGCTGAGGAGTCCAGGTCCGCCTGGTCCACGCGGTCCTCGATGCTCACCTCACCGCGCTCCAGTGGCTGGGAGGCCACGCGCTGCGCGGTGCGGGCGACCCGCTCCAGGGGCGCCAGCGAGGAACGCACCATGGTCCGCCCGGCCAGGGCCACCACGAGGGCGCCCACCAGGGCCACCGCCAGCTCGATGAGCAGCTGGGTGCGGATGAGCCCCTTGTCCCCCTCCAGAGAGAGCCCGGTGATGACCGTGCTGCCGGAGGCCTCGTCGCGCGTGGCCACCACCCGGTAGCTGCCCAGGTGGTGCAGGTCCACGGTGACGGGGTGGTCCTCCGTGGCCTGGGACAGCAGCAGCCGGCAGTCCTCCTTGGAGATGGACGCGTAGTGGCCGTTCTTGTCGATATAGGCGGCGGTCTCACTGGCCTCGTTGTCGGAGGACGAGGTCTGGGCGGTGATGAGCGTCAGCGTGCCGGTCGACTGCCCGGCGGCGTCGAGGCCGGGAGGGACTCCGTGCTTGCCGGGGCCGTCGTCGGCCCCGTCGTCGCCACCGGCCGCGTCGGGCTGGTCGCCCTGGTTCTTCGTGTCCTCCTGGGCCGCCTCATCGGAGGCCTTCCTGGCCTCCTGGGTCAGGTCGTGGCGCTTGTCGGCGGCGCGCTGGGCGGCCGCCATCAGCTGGCTGTCCGTGCGTGCCATCAGCGTGTGGCGCAGGCTGACGGTGGAGAAGGCGCTCATGACCGCCGCCATGACCAGGACCAGCCCGAGCACCCCGACCACCAGCCGGGTGCGCAGACTACGAGGAGGTGTGAGCAGTGAGCCGGGCCGCCATGAGCGCAGGCTCATCCGCCGCCCGGTCCGTTCCGGCTGCTGGGACATCTGTGGGCGCTCAGCTGCGCTCATCGGTGCCGGTGGCCGGCTTGAGGACGTATCCGACGCCGCGCATCGTGTGGATCATGGGCTCGCGGCCCTTGTCGATCTTGCGGCGCAGGTAGGAGATGTAGAGCTCGACGATATTGGCCTGCCCGCCGAAGTCGTAGTTCCACACCCGGTCCAGGATCTGCGGCTTGGACAGGACCCGGCGGGGGTTGCGCATGAGGTAGCGCAGCAGCTCGAACTCGGTGGCGGTCAGCTGGATCTCGTCCTCGCCGCGCCAGACCTCGTGGGAGTCCTCGTCCATGCGCAGGTCCCCGACCTCCAGCAGGGAGGCGGGCTTCTCCTCGCTGGCCCCCGAGCGGCGCAGCAGGGCGCGCAGTCGGGCCACGACCTCCTCCAGGGAGAAGGGCTTGGTGACGTAGTCGTCGCCGCCGGCGGTCAGGCCGGCCACGCGGTCCTCGACGGCGTCCTTGGCCGTCAGGAACAGGACCGGCACGTTCGGGCGGTGGCCGCGCACCCGGCGCATGACCTCCAGGCCGTCGAAGTCGGGCAGCATGATGTCCAGGACGATGACGTCGGGATCGATCTCCTGGGCGGAGCGCACGGCTGCAATTCCGGTTCCGGCAGTGGTGACCTCCCATCCCTCGTAACGCAGGGCGGAGGCGAGCAGGTCGGCGAGCATCTGCTCGTCGTCGACGACCAGGACGCGCAAGGGGGAGCCGTCGGCACGGGTGAGGTTCTCGGTGGGGGCGTTAGTCACGTCATCTATTCAACAGGAAGGCGCTGTGCTCGACCACAGCGCGACCTGTGTCTCGACTGTGTTACCGATCTGAGACCGAACGGAGACACAGTGGCGCGAACGCTGTGACATGCTTAAGCGGGTATGCGTCTTGGTTGTTGATCTCCACATTCGCGTGCACCGGAACGTTACTTCGTAACGTAGCCCCCGAGAGAGCGGCCAAGTGTATCTCTGTCGTCGCTCATCCAGCGCGTCGCCGTCGGTGAACCGACGTCGACCTCATTTCCCTCATACATCCCTCAGACAGCAACAGCAGGAGAGACATGGAATACGTCGATGGCAACGAGCGCCGCTTCGGTGCCGAGGACCTGTTCTTCTCAACGACGGATACCAAGGGTGTCATTCGCCGGACCAACCGGGTCTTTGATTCGCTGTCCCGTTACAACTCCGAGGAACTCGTCGGCTCTCCGCACAACATCATCCGGCACGATGACATGCCCGCCGGCGCCTTCAAGCTCATGTGGGACGAGCTCGGACAGGGGCGCTCCTCCTGCGTCTACGTGCTCAACCGGGCCAAGGACGGACTGGACTACTGGGTCTTCGCCACGATCGCTCCGCTGGCCGACGGCTACCTGTCCGTGCGCGTGCGCCCGACCAACCACGCCATGTTCACTCCCGTCAAGGAGATCTACGCCCGCGTGCGGGCCGCCGAGCGCGCCTACGCCGAGGAGGGCCACGGACGCCGGGAGGTCGCCGAGCATGGGGCAGCGCTGCTGACCGAGGAGCTGGCGAAGCTTCAGTACCACGACCTGCACAACTTCGCCCGGGCCGCCCTGCCGCGCGAGCTGGCCCTGCTGGTCGTCGAGGGCGTGCGGGTGCCGCCGCGCGCCGAGTCGGACAACCCCATGTCCGCCGTCCTGCAGGCCGTCGCCGCCATCGAGCGGGACACCGACGAGCTCATCTACCAGCTCGGCGAGTATCAGGAGCTCATCAACGGCCTGGGCTCCTGGGCCGGAGGGGTGCGCTCGGTCATTGACCGGGCCGACCGCGTGGGCTCCCTCATGGAGGAGGTGACCAGTCCCGACGGCGAGTCCTCCGTCCCCACCGTCTCCGAGCGCGTCAAGGAGCGCGGGGCTCAGGCCGTCGAGGTGCTCCGCCAGCTCAACTCATCCCTGGTGGCGCTCTACGAGGCGGCCTCCGAGGTGCGCTTCCGCAGCTCGATGATGCGTCTGCACACCCTCATGGCCGGCATCTTCGCCGCCGCCGTCCTGGACGGTCAGGAGGGGGAGTCCGCCGACGCCATCGGCGACCTCGCCGAGGCGATGCTCTCCGACCTGGAGGAGCTCGTGCCCTCCTGCCAGGAGGCCGCGAACCTGGCCGAGCGCCTGGAGGGCGATCTGCGTACCGTGGTCAGCAACCTCGACCGCGTCAAGCGGCCCTTCCAGCGCTGGATCCGCGCCCTCCAGGACGAGGGAGTTCAGGCCCTGGTCGACGGCGTCGACGCCGAGGCCGCCCTGCAGGAGGCCATTGACGTGGGTGAGCAGGGCTTCCCGGAGACGGCCTCGCTGGCCGAGCTGGCTGCCAAGGCCCGCGGTGTCGTTGTGACTTTGGACGAACCCGTCATCCGTCAGCGGGTGGCAACGGTTCGCGAGACCTTGAGCCACCTGGGGGAGTAATTGTCGATAATCTACAAGATAGGTCCCACCTTATTGGTGACAATGTCATAAATTGTCTTCCGCGGGCACGTACGTTTCATTACCTTCTTCCCGGCACTGTGTGAGGAACTGAAGGAATAGTCCTCCGGCGAGGTGCTCCCGCGAATTATTCACCCTGAAGGAAAGCACCATGGAGTCGCAGGTAGGTTACGAGCGTTTGTTCGATCCGCAGGACATTTTCTTTTCCACCACGGATCTCAAAGGCGTTATCCAGAACACGAACCGGACGTTCGATACGCTGTCGCGTTACTCGCGTGAGCGTCTCATCGGGGCTCCGCACAACATCATTCGTCACCTGGACATGCCGGCGGGTCTGTTCCGCCTCATCTGGGACGATCTGCAGACCCGGCGCCCGGCCTGCGGCTACATCACCAACCGTGCCGTGGACGGCCTGGACTACCGGGTCTTCGCCACCATCGTGCCGTTGCGCCAGGGGTACCTGTCGGTGCGGATCAAGCCGATGGACGGGGCGACCAGGGATCGGGTCGAGGAGACCTACCGCCGGGTGCGCGCCAAGGAGCGCGACCTTCAGGCCCGGGGCGCCTCACGTCACCAGCTCGGCGAGTTCGGCGGCCGTGAGCTGGCCGCGGAGCTGGCGGCCCTGGGCTTCCCCTCTCTGCACGACATGACCTTGGTGACCCTGCCGCGTGAGGTGGCCGCCCTGGTCACCGCCGGGGTGCGCGTCCCGGCGGCCGCCCCCGAAGGGCTGGGCGCCGTGGCCCGGATCCTCAACACGGTGGCCGCCATGGAGAAGGACACCAACGCCCTGGTCTTCGAGCTCGACGAGTACCTGCGCCTCATCACCACCATGGAGGCCACCCACGACTCGGCCCGGGCGGTGGAGGCGCGGGTGGGGCGCATCGGCCAGCTGGTCTCCCACGACGTCGGCGACAGCGCCCAGACCAAGGTGCTCATGCTCAGCGAGCGCATCGCCGAGCTCACCGGCGTCGCGGGCGCCGAGCTGAACGCACTGCCCTCGCGGCTCAAGGTCCTGCACCAGTCGGTCACCGAGCTGCGCTTCTCCGTGGCCCTCATGCGCCTGCTCACCCTCATGGTGGGGCGCTTCGCCCAGTCCATCCTCGATGGCACTGAGGTGGACGCCGTGCACTCCCTGACGGACCTGTGCGAGGCGCTCGAGTCCGGCTTCCGCGGACTGGACCCCGTGCTGCGGGCCGTGAGCACGCAGGTCGCTCAGCTCAACGACGCCCTGCACACGGTCACCTCCAGCCTGGACCGCGCGGCCCGGCGCCTGGGCCAGTGGGTCGACCTGCGTGGTGGCGGAGCCGGCTCCTCGGGCTCGCCGGTCGTTGATGAGGTCGCCCAGCTCGCCTCGCGCGGCTTCCCCGAGGTCCGCTCCCTGGCCGAGCTGGCCGCCGAGTGCCGCGGGCTGCACCTGCCCTACGACGAGAACGTCGCCGCTCAGCGCCTGGCGGCTGTGCGCAGCGCCCTGGCCGAGCTCATCTGAGACGAAAGTCGTTCTTCCGGACACGGCCTGGTTGGAAAAGGTGGGTGGTGCGTTACAGTCGGCTGAGAGCCGGCACGAGCCGACTCCCCGCCGTCCCCCTTCGTCGAGGGCCCGGACCGCCCGGATCGTCACGATCCAGCGGAGACCGCCGGGACCTGCAGACGTTGTGAACCACCCGCAGACCCACCAGCCGCGGCCAGCCGCGCACCACC
>CAJZFF010000006.1 GCA_915069725.1 uncultured Actinomyces sp. | reverse complement strand
GCTCGTCCGCTTCGCCTCACAGCCACGGCTGATTCCTGTGTGGTGTCGCGTCCACCTGCGGCGCGACACTACAGGGCCATCGGCAGCGCCGGCACGCCTCGGTGTGCCGGCCGCTATATGATGCGTCAATGACGGAGACGAAGAACATCCCGGACACGTCAGGAGACAGCGTTGTCCCCGGCTCGCGCGTGCGCAGCCGTCTGGCCTGGTTCGGCTCACGTGGACACTCCACCCCGGCGGCCATTGAGCCGCTGCTGCGCGCGGTGCGCGCCAACCACCCCAAGGCCGACACGAGCCTCATCGTGCGCGCCTACGAGGTGGCGGAGAAGGCTCACTCCGGTCAGCGACGCAAGTCGGGGGAGCCCTACATCACCCACCCGGTGGCAGTGGCAACCATCCTGGCCGAGCTGGGAATGACGGCCCAGACGCTGGCGGCTGCCGTCCTGCACGACACCGTGGAGGACACCGACTACACCCTCGAGCGCCTGCGCGCCGACTTCGGCGACGAGATCAGCCTGCTCGTCGACGGCGTCACCAAGCTCGACAAGCTCCAGTACGGTGAGGCCGCCCAGGCCGAGACGGTGCGCAAGATGATTATCGCGATGTCCAAGGACATCCGGGTCCTGGTCATCAAGCTCGGCGATCGCCTTCACAACGCCCGCACCTGGAAGTACGTCTCCGCGGAGAACGCCGCCCGCAAGGCCAAGGAGACCCTGGAGATCTATGCGCCCCTGGCCCATCGCCTGGGGATGAACACGATCAAGTGGGAGCTGGAGGACCGGTCCTTCAAGGCCCTCTACCCGGGCGTGTACGAGGAGATCGAGCACATGGTGGCCGAGCGGGCCCCGGCTCGTGAGGAGTACCTGCGCCAGGTCCGCCTCCAGATCGAGGAGGACCTGAGGGTCAACAAGATCAAGGGCGCCGTCACCGGGCGGCCCAAGCACTACTACTCGATCTACCAGAAGATGATCGTGCGGGGGAAGGACTTCGACGACATCTACGACCTGGTGGCGCTGCGAGTCATCGTTGACACCGTCCAGGACTGCTACGCGGTGCTCGGCTCCCTGCACTCGCGCTGGACCCCCATGAGCGGGCGCTTCAAGGACTACATCGCCGTCCCCAAGTTCAACCTCTACCAGTCGCTGCACACGACTGTCGTGGGGCCGGGTGGCAAGCCGGTGGAGATCCAGATCCGCACCCACGAGATGCACCGTATGGCCGAGTACGGTGTGGCCGCGCACTGGCGCTACAAGGAGGACCCCAACGCCTCGGGCCCCAGCGCCCTGGGAGGCAGGCCCGGAGACTCCGACCAGGGCGACATGGGCTGGCTGCGCCAGCTCGTCGACTGGCAGAAGGAGACCCAGGATCCCACCGAGTTCCTCGACGCCCTGCGCTACGAGATGGCCGGGGACCAGGTCTATGTCTTCACTCCCCGGGGTGATGTCTTGGCACTGCCGGCGGGGGCCACCCCGGTGGACTTCGCCTACGCCGTCCACACCGAGGTCGGCCACCGCACGGTGGGCGCACGCGTCAACAGCCGACTGGTGCCCCTGGACACGCGCCTGGAGAACGGTGACACGGTGGAGGTCTTCACCTCCAAGGCCATCAACGCCGGACCCTCGCGCGACTGGCTCTCCTTCGTTGCCTCCACCCGGGCCCGCAACAAGATCCGTTCGTGGTTCTCCAAGGAGCGCCGTGAGGAGGCCATCGAGGAGGGCAAGGGCGCCATCGCCCGCACCCTGCGCAAACAGAACCTTCCTTTGCAGCGCCTCATGAGCCACGAGACCCTCATGAACGTGGCCAAGACCCTCGACAAGGTCGACATTGACGGCCTGTACGCCGCGGTGGGTGAGGGACACGTGTCGGCCCAGCACGTCGTCGACACCCTGGTGGCCACCATGGGCGGGGAGGACGGCGCCGAGGAGACCCTCGCGGAAGGGATCCTGCCCACCCGGGCCACGACGCACCGCCGGCCGCGTACGGCCGACGCCGGAGTCGTTGTCGCCGGTATGGACGAGGGCGACGTCTACGTCAAGCTGGCGCGCTGCTGCACCCCCATGCCGGGTGACCCCATCGTCGGCTTCATCACCCGCGGTTCGGGTGTCTCAGTGCACCGGGCCGACTGCCAGAACGTCGATCAGCTCCAGCGTGAGCCCGAGCGCCTCATCACCGTCTCCTGGGCGGATCACGCCCAGTCGGCCTACCTGGTCCAGGTGGAGGTCGAGGCCCTGGACCGTGGGGGCCTGCTCGCCGACATCACCCGAGCACTGGCAGACAGCCACGTCAACCTGGTGAGCGCCTCCATCGCCACGAGCCGTGACCGGGTCGTCACCGGGCGGTTCGTCGTCGAGCTGGCCGAGGTCGGGCACCTGGACCACACGCTGGCGGCCCTGCGGCGCATCGACGGCGTCTTCGAGGCGCGCAGAAGCCTGTCCACGACACGTCGTCGATGAAGAGGATCGAGGACGAGTGGGTGCCACGTGCCTACTGATCGTTACGTGACACTCAGTATGGCACTATTGAAACTTCGTAAATAGGACTCACCAGAGCCATTTGCAGCTGCCTCCATCACGGCGAGCTGGTCGGATTCATCCCATAAGGACGGCCAGCGATTCTTGCGAAGACGAAAGGCGATGACTGATGTCACATGCTCCCCTATGTAGTCTTTTGGGGAAAATTTAATTTTGCGTTGATCGAAAGAATGTATGACAAGGTTGCAGGTCTGCTGTCGATTAAGTGAGTAATTGTATGAATATGATGTTATGTATTCAAAGCTGATTCGGGTTGTCCTGTCAAGGAAGGAATGCTTCTCGATGTATCCTGGTCCGACCTCAACGTAGTTCATGATTGTTTGGAGGGTTACTCCAGATCCTAAAGTGATAATGATGATGGCGCACGCGAGCCATATGGTGGCGACACCGGCGTCATCGTCAGAAAATGAAGGGGCGACCCATCGTCTGCAGCCGAGCCAGAGGAAGACTAGACCGATGAATAACAGCCCTCCGCCGCCGAGCAACTGATACTGTGGCGGTCTTGATCGTGCAATGCCATTTTCTGTCATGTGGAGCCCGTCACTCGTTCGAAGTGGTCCAATCCCAGCCTGGTGGGGATACCGAGTATCCTAGCAAGATCGAGAGGGGATGGAATAGTTTTCATGTTATCAACATGAGTTTCGTCTGCTGGGAGCCGTGAATGACTTCACTGAAGGCGTCATGAAGGTTCTGACTGGTGCTCACGGTGGTGACTCGAATCAATTGTCTTTGAGAATGTGTCGTTGTTTACTGGTGGAATGCGACGGACTCGATGATGTGCTGCGCCCGCGGGCAGCCTCTGCTGGCTGCCCCACGACAGTGGTTGAGCGTGAGCAAGAGGCGGACTCGGCTCACTCCGTGGTTGCGGGCGGTCAGGATGGCTTGCACAGCCTGCACCGGTGTCCCCAGACGGGCGATGTCGACGGCGGCTCGGGCGATTGTGGCGCAGGTGATGCCCCCGATCACCGTCGTGTCGCAGTGGGGCAGCCGGCCTCGTCTGGTCACCAGGTAGGGCAGTCGACTTCGACGGCCTCCGGGCAGGCTCACCTCCAGGGCGTCGGGAGCTGGCCCGCCGACGTGCACCCACAGGGCGGTACTCGCCAGAAGCACACCCCGGCAGGGCATTGCAGCGGCAATGGCCCGCATACGTCCCTCGGCCGAGCGCAGAGTGTCGGCCGGTTGCAGGTTGCCCAGGATGTTGACCAGCAGCCGGGCATCGAGCCCGGCGCACCTGAGCACCTCCATGTCCTGAGGCGGAAGCGTGCCCAGAACTGGGGTCAGCGGGCGGGCGGACAGGTGGGCCACGGCGGCGTGGCCGGGTACCGGGACAAAACGAGCCATATGCCATCGTGGACGTCAACCGGCCGCGGGCGCCACAGTGAACCGGCCGCCTGTGGATAACCTCGTGGTGACCGCGCGGAGTTGACCCTCACGCGGCGGGAGGCTCCACGGTGGACGACACGCACCCGGACACGTGCCAGGTGGAGCCAGTACTGAGGAAGGAGACTACGGTGAAGGACCCTCAACACCGTCATGCCGAAGCTGAAAGGCCTGGCACGGCAGCCGAGGCCACGGTCGATGCCGTGTCCGACGACGCGGAGATGGCCATGACGGTCGGTGAGGTCTCAACGCTCCTGGGCGTCAGCGTCAGGGCGCTGCATCACTGGGACGAATCCGGCCTGGTGCATCCCTCCCAGCGCAGTGCCGCCGGCTACCGGCTCTACAGTGAGGCGGACATCATGCGCATCCAGCAGGTCCTCGTCTACCGGCAGACCGGCATGAGTCTGGCCGACATCAAGGCCGTCCTTGACGAGCCGGGCGCCGACGCACTGACGCACCTGCGCCGTCAGCGCGAGCTGGTGCAAGGACAGATCTCCCACCTGCAGCACAAGCTCAGCTCCATCGACATGGTGATCGATATACAGCAGTTGGGAGCGAGGATCTCCGTGGCTGAGATGGCGGAGATCTGGGGGACCGACTGGGACCCCGTCTATGTCGAGGAGGCCCGCGCCCGGTGGGGTGATACACCGGAGTGGGCCGAGTCCTACCAACGCAAGGCTCGGATGTCTCGCGCCGACTGGGAGCAGGCGCATGAGGAGACCGTCGCTCTGGAGTCCGCGCTTGCCGAGGCGATGCGCAACGGCGTCGAACCGGGCAGCCCCGAGGCCAATGCCCTGGCGCGGTGGCATCGCAAGGACTTCAACCGATGGTTCGAGGTCTCCACCTCCAAGCAGGTCATCATCGCCCGCAGCTATGTGGTGGACGAACGTTATGCCCGCTACTACGACAAGCGCGCGCCGGGTCTGGCGGCCTGGCTCAAGGACGTCATCGACGCCGGCGCCAGATCCGAGGGCGTGGAACCCGCGACCGCCACCTGGGAGTAGAAGACCCCTGGGGACAGACGCACAAGCGCAGGAGAACGGGGGCCGACACCTGGTTCGGTGTCGACCCCCGTGCAAGGTTCACAAACGCACGGCGCCGTGAGACGGATCTCGGGTCAGGCCTTGGCCGAGCGCAGCACCTGCTCGAGCCAGGCCCGGCGAGCCGTCAGCGCGGCCTCGGCCTCGGCGATCTTCTTGGCGTCGCCGGCGGCCTGCGCAGCGGCCAGGTCCTTCTCCAAGCCGGCGATCGCGTCCTGAAGCTGACCGGCCAAGCCCTCGGCGCGGGCCTTGGTCTCCGGGTCGGTGCGGCGCCACTCGGCGTTCTCGGCCTCACGGATCGCGTCCTCGACGGCGCGCATGCGGCCCTCAATGCGACGCACGGCGCCGCGGGGGACCCGCCCGGCCTCCTCCCAGGCGTCCTGAATGGGGCGCAGGGCCTTCTTGGCGGCCTTGATGTCCTTGATGGGCAGGAGCGCCTCGGCCTTGGCCACCAGCGCCTCCTTGACCTTGAGGTTCTCGGCGAACTCGGCGTCGACGGCCTCGTCCTTGGCGCGGCGGGCGTCGTAGAAGACCTGCTGGGCGGCCCGGAAACGGGCCCACAGGGCGTCGTCCTCCTTGCGGGAGGCGCGTCCGGCCTTCTTCCACTCGGCCAGCAGGTCACGGTACTTCGCGGAGGTACCGGCCCAGTCGGTGGAGGTCTGCATCTCCTCGGCGCGCTTGATGAGCGCCTCCTTGGCGGCCCGCACCTGCGCCTGCTTGGCGTCCAGCTCGCTGAAGAACTGGCGGCGGTGACGGTCGAAGGTGGTGCGCGCGTGGGAGAAGCGCTTCCACAGCCCGTCCTCGGTGGGTCGGTCCAGGCGCGGCCCGCGCCGCTGCGCGGCCTTCCAGGACTCGAGCAGCTCACGCAGCTCGGCTCCGGAGTTCTTCCACTGCGTACGGGCCGGGTCCTGCTCGGCGATGGCCTCAGCGCGCTCAACGATCGCCGTGCGCTCCTTGAGGGCCTGCTCCTTGGCGGCCGCGCGCTCGGCGGACACGGCCTCGCGTCGCTCGGCGGCCACGGTCTTGAGTGCGGCGAAGCGGGCCCGCAGTCCCTCCAGGTCGCCGACGGCGGCCGGCTCGGTGAGGGACTCGGAGATCGAGGACAGAGTCGAGTCGATCTCTCGGACGCTGAGCTGGGGCAGACGGGTGGCGAACAGGTCGATGGTCGCCTTGAGGTCCAGGTAGCGGCGCACGTAGAAGGCCATGGCCTCGGCGATCGGGGCATCGGGGAACTGGCCGACCTCGCGCTCGGCGCCACCGTCCTGGACGTAGACCCGACCCTCACCGTCCACGCGCCCCCACTTGGCGGCGTCCATGGCCTCCTGCGGGTCGACGGCCGGCTCGGCAGGTGCCGCAGGCGCCGCTGCAGGGGCGGGAACCTCGGCCGGGGTCGGCGTGGCGTCCTGCGGGGTGGCCTCGGCGGCCTGAACCTTCTCGGTCGGCTGCTCGGTCTGGGCGGGCTCCTCGGAGGCGGGAGACGCCGGCTCGTCAGAGGACGCCGCTGTGGGCTGCTCGCCGGGCTCGGGCTCCTTGGAGGACTCGTTGGAGGACTCGACGTCGGCCGGTGTCTGCGGGGTGCTGGTCTGCGTTGACGCAACGGCCTCAACCGCGGGGTCGGTGGGGGAGGTGTCGGCCGTTGGTGCCTGCTCCGTCGGGCTGGGCGCTGCCGACTCGTTCAGGTCGGTCGGCTGGATGGTCTGCTCAGCCTCGGGCTGGTTGTCAGACCGGTTGTCGGGCTGGATCCGCTCAGTCACGGGATGCTCCTTCATGGTTGACGGGGAGGGAGCGGCGTGACCGCTCCGTTCCGTTCGCGCCCGGCTCTCAAGCCGGGTGGTGGTGAGGTGCCGTCGGAGGACGGCAGTGCCGAAAGTCTACGTTCCCGCCGGCGGCATTCACCATCCTTCGCCCCACTGATTTCAGTTGATTCGTTGAGCGCCGGTGCCCCTCACTAGCGGGCCGGTGTCGGTTACCCCAACCTCGTCGACGGCTGGCGCTGTTAGCATGTGACCATGCTCGCGTGACTCGCCCCTGTGTCCCCACCGCCTCATGCCAAGGACGAGTCATGCCTGCGATCAGTTTCTCCCATGTCAGCTTCTCCTACACCTCCGCCCCCTTGCTGGAGGGCATCAACCTTACGGTCTCCGACGACGAACGCGTCTGCGTCGTCGGCCCCAACGGATCGGGGAAGTCCACGCTCCTGCGCCTGGCCACTGGCGAGCTGTCGCCTGACCACGGGACTGTCAGCGTGCCCGGGCAGCATGGCCAGCAGACGGCCGACTCGGAGGAGTCGACTGCCACGTCGATCGCGGGCTACCTCGACGCCGTCTGCGCTGAGACCCTGGACGCGCTTGATCGTTTCGAGCGCATGGGCGAGGCCATCGCCCAGGCCGGAGCTGAAACCGGCTCCCTCGCCGAGGAGTACGACTCGTTACTGACCCGGCTTGAGTCTCTCGATGCCTGGAACCTTCCGGCTCGACGGGCTGAGGCGCTCGCCGGGCTGGGACTGGGGCGCGTGGATACAGGCCGCCTCGTCTCCTCCCTGTCGCCGGGCCAACGGGGAAGGCTGGAGATCGCCGCTCTGCTTCTTTCAGCCGGTCAGGCGCTGGTGCTCGACGAGCCCACCAACCACCTGGATGTCGGTAGCAGTAGCTACGTGAGCGAGATGATGGTGTCATGGCCCGGACCGGTCCTGTTCACCTCTCACGATCGTGCCTTCATTGACGAGGTGGCCACCGCCGTCGTCGACCTCGACACAGCGCCGTGGCAGGCACTGGCCACCGCCTCCGGGGACCGCGGCCCCATGGGTGCCTACCGGTGCTCGGGGCGATACAGCGACTACCTCGTGGACAAGGCGCACGCCAGGTCGTCCCACCGCAGCCTTCACCAGCGTCAGCAGGAGCAGCGGCGCAAGCTCGTGCGTCACCGTCGCGACTCCGAGATCGTTGGGCACAGCGGGGCAGCTCCCCGGACCGAGGCCCGCATGGCCCGGAAGTTCTACGCTGACCGCGCCCAGCGCGTCTCCACCCGGCGCCAGACGCAGGACGACCGCCGGCTGGAGGCGCTCGCCAGTACCGAGGTGCGCAGGCCCCGCTCCTACGAGCTGCAGCTGCGTCTGACTGAACCGGCGCTGCGAACGGGGATGGCGGTCTCTGCCCGGTCAGCTGCCGTACCCGGGCGCCTTGCGCCGGTCACAGTCGATGTCATGGCAGGCGAGCACCTGCTGGTCACCGGCGCCAATGGGAGCGGGAAGTCCACGCTTCTGACCTGGTTGGGTAGGCGGTCGGCGCCCACGGAGGACTCCAGCGGCAGTCTCACGGTATCCGGCTCGGTGTTCTGGATACCCCAGCACCTGCCGCGTCTCGGCGACCCTGGGGTGGATGAGAACCTGTGGACCGAGGGGATCGGGGACCGCGGCCGGGGGTCTCTGCACCCGTGCCTGTGGAACCGTCCCATCAGCGAGCTCTCCGACGGCAACCAGCGCCGCGTTCAGCTGGCCCTGGCCGCTGCTGCTGGGCCTGAGGTGCTTGTCGTCGACGAGCCCACGAACTACCTGGACCTGGACGCCCTCGAGATGCTCGAGGCCGCTGTGAGGACATGGACGGGCACGCTCATCGTCGCCAGCCACGACCGCTGGCTCATTGAGCACTGGTGGGGTCGGCGGCTTCACCTTCGGTGAGCCGGCCGGGTCCTGTGGACCTGAGCAGCTCTTTACCCGTATCGACACTGTTCCCAGACGGCCCAAGTAGGGTGGGGGCATGATCTTGGAGCGCACCATCGCACCCGTGTTCGCCGCCAACTGCTACGTCCTGGCCGCAGGCCCGGGCGAACCCGCCCTCGTCGTCGACCCCGGAGCCGGTGCCGCCCGCGGCGCGCTGGCCCTGCTTCGCTCCCATCGGCTCACCCTGAGCGCGATCCTGCTCACCCACGGTCACGCCGACCACGTGTGGGACAGCCAGGCGCTCATCGAGGCCGCCCACGCCGAGGGCCTGCTCACCAGTGACGACGCCGTCGACGTGCCGGTATACATCCCCGAGCGCGACCGCTACCGGCTCGAGGAGCCCGACATCACCACCGGTATCAGCGCCAACGGAATGAGCTTCACCGACATGGCCGGCACCCCCTGGAGGCAGCCGGCGGACATCCGTCTCTTCCCTGGGGACGGCTTCTCTCACGCTGTCGACCTTGTCCCCGGCATCGCCATGCGGGCGGTCCCGGCTCCGGGCCACTCGGAGGGCTCCACCCTGTTCTTCTTCGAGGCCCGCCTGGCTGACAACGCCCTGCTCTACGAGGCCGAGGTCATCGATGACGACCCTGCCGTCGCCGACGAGGAGCACACCTACCTCATGGCCCTCGACGGTGACGTCATCTTCAAGGGCTCCGTGGGACGCACCGATCTGCCCGGCGGGGACCAGGTGCAGATGCTCGCCACCCTGCGCTTCCTGGCCAACGCCGTCGACCCGGCCACCATTCTGCTGCCCGGGCACGGCGCAGTGACCACCATGGAGCACGAGCACCACGGCAACCCCTACCTTGCCGAGGCCAAGATCCGTGGAGGAGACCTCAAGGCCTGACGGCGGTGCGCAGGCTCGCTGCCCGTCATGACACAATGCGGACCATGGCACAGGTACGACAAGCCCTCTCCTCACTGTCCGGCTTCCCCGAGTGGCTCCCCGCGGGCCACATCGTCGAGCAGCACTTCGTCGACATCCTGCGCCGCACCTTCGAGCTCCACGGCTTCAGCGGCATCCAGACCCGCGCCGTCGAACCGCTGAGCGAGCTGACGAAGAAGGGGGAGACCTCCAAGGAGGTCTACCTGCTCAGCCGCCTTCAGGCCGATCCCGCCGACGCCGAGTCCGAGACGGATCCGCGCAAGCAGCTGGGGCTCCACTTCGACCTGACCGTCCCCTTCGCCCGCTATGTCGTGGACAATGCCGGGCTGCTGACCTTCCCGTTCAAGCGCTACCAGATCCAGAAGGTCTGGCGCGGGGAACGGCCCCAGGAGGGACGCTTCCGCGAGTTCATCCAGGCCGATATCGACATCGTCGGTGACGGTGCCCTGCCGCTCCACCACGACGTCGAGGTCCCCCTCATCATGCACGAGGCGCTCAGCGCCCTGCCGGTGCCCGCGGTCACCATCCACGTCTCCAACCGCAAGGTCGCCCAGGGCTTCTACCAGTCGATCGGCATCGACACGGACCGGCTCATCGAGGTCCTGCGCGTGGTCGACAAGCTCGACAAGATCGGCCCGGAGAAGGTGGCCGCCGAGCTCACCCAGAGCGTTGGCACCAGCGCGCAGCAGGCGGCGCAGGCCCTCAGGCTCGCCACCATCACCGGTACCGATGGTCAGGACGTCTCCGATCAGGTCCTGCGGGCGCTGGCAGGCGCCGAGCCCACCGAGCTCCTCATCGAGGGCCTGGCCGAGCTGACTGCCCTGCTCGAGGCCACCGGACGGCGCCGCCCCGGCGCCGTCATCGCCGACCTCAAGATCGCTCGCGGACTGGACTACTACACCGGCACGGTCTACGAGTCCTTCATGGCCGGCCACGAGGATCTGGGCTCAGTGTGCTCCGGAGGCCGCTACGACTCCCTGGCCACCAACGGCAAGCGCACCTTCCCCGGCGTGGGCATCTCCATCGGCCTGTCCCGGCTCCTGGCCCGCGTCATCGGTGAGGGCCTGGTGCAGGTCAGTCGACCCGTGCCCACGACGGTGCTCGTGGCCGTCACCGACGAGGCCCACCGCTGCGCCTCCGACGCCGTCGCTGATGCGCTGCGCGCCCGCGGCATCAGCGCCGACGTGGCCCCCAGCGCCGCCAAGTTCGGTAAGCAGATCAAGGCCGCGGACAAGCGTTCCATCCCCTTCGTGTGGTTCCCCGGCGCCGAGGGAGCCCCCGACTCGGTCAAGGACATCCGCTCCGGCGAGCAGGTCGAGGCCGACGCCGCGACCTGGCAGCCGCCCACCGACGACACCGCCCCACGGATCACCGTCAGCCCGGCTGCGGACTGCTCCCAGGACGGCTGCGAGGTCGACTCAGCCTCATGACCCCTAGCCGGAGCGAGTCCAGCAGCACGCACCACGTCCATCAGGCGACCAGGGCACTGTCCGCCCTCCGGGACAGCCTGACGGCCCTGTCCATGCCCTACGTCCTTCAGGGAACCGCTGCGGCCTCGGACAAGGCCACGCTCATCCGCGACCAGCTCGGTGACTACGTCCTTCCCCGCCTGGCCAGCCTGGACGCACCGCTGCTGGCCGTGGTGGGCGGCTCGACCGGGGCCGGCAAGTCGACCCTCGTGTCCTCGCTCGTTCGCCGGCACGTGGCCAGGGCCTCGGCGATCCGCCCCACCACGCGCCGCCCCCTGCTGCTGCACGCACCGACCGACGCCGCCTGGTTCGACACCGACCGGGTCCTGGGCTCCCTGTCGCGCATGCGCGTGGACGCCGACGCACCGGCGAGCCCGGCCACCGATCACACCCCCAGAGAGCTCGAGCTGCGGGCCTGCGAGGGGCTGCCTGAGGGACTGGCGATCGTGGACGCACCCGATGTCGACTCCGTGGTCGAGGACAACCGGGACCTGGCCGCCACTCTCCTGGCCGGTGCAGATATGTGGATCTTCGTCACCACAGCGGCACGTTACGCCGACGCCGTTCCCTGGGAGCACCTCCGGGCAGCGGCGCAACGGCACATTACGACCGCCATCGTCCTGGACCGGGTACCGGCTGGCGCGGAGAGCGAGGTCGAGGCCGACCTGCGGCGCCGGCTCGTTGCCGCAGGCCTGGAGGAGGCTCCGGTCTTCACAATTCCTGAGACCGCTCTTGACGGCGACGGCTTCCTGCCCGAGTCCTGCGTCTCACCACTGCGCCAGTGGTTGGGAGCGCTGGCCTCCGACGCGGCCGCTCGCCAGGACGTCGCGCACCGCAGCCTGACCGGCGCGATCGGTTCCCTCCTGGCGCAGAGCGAGCTGCTCGCCGTCGAGCTGGCCGCCCAGGAGGCTGAGCACGCCGAGCTGCGGCGAGCAGCCACCTCCGAGCACGATGACGCTCTCGAGCGGGTCATCGAGGCCACCGAGGACGGCTCCATGCTGCACGGCGAGGTGCTGGCCCGCTGGCAGGAGTTCGTGGGCACCGGAGACCTGTTCCGGTCCTTGGAGGTACAGGTGGGGCGGGTCCGCGACCGCGTCACCTCGCTTCTACGGGGACGTCCGGCGCCGGCCAAGCGCGTCGAGCAGGCGATCGGCTCCTCCCTGGTCGAGCTCCTGGTCGCCGAGTCCCAACGGGCCTGCCTGGCCACGGAACGTTCCTGGAGACGGGCCGGTACCTCCCAGCAGGCGCTCAACCGGGCTCTGGCGGAGGTGCCCAGCCAGACCGGTCTGGAGGTCGTCGCCGCCGCCCTCGTCCACGACTGGCAGCGTCAGGTTCTCACGCTCGTTCGATCCGAGGGCTCTGACAAACGGCTCACTGCCCGCCTGTTGTCCCTGGGGGTCAACGGCGCCGGAGTTGTTCTCATGATCCTCGTCTTCGCTCACACCGGTGGACTGACCGGGGGAGAGGTGGGGATCGCGGGAGGTACCGCCATCCTGGCTCAGCGTGTGCTGGAGGCCGTCTTCGGGGACCAGGCGATGCGCGGCATGACCAAGCGGGCCAGGGAGGACCTCAGCGAGCGTGCCACGGCTCTGTTCGCCAACCAGGCGAAGTGCTTCACCGACGCTCTGCCGCTGCCCACACCGAGTGCCGACACGCTGCGAGAACAGCTTCGAGCCTGCCAGGAGGCGGCCACGTCCTTGCGCGTCCTGCCGGCTGCCCACGGTCGCGGTACGGCCGGGAGGAGAGCCAGGTGACCACCGACCGCTCCGCAGTGTCAGACCTTCCGATGGTTCTTGAGGACCTGGCCAGGGCGGTCGACCTGGGCGAGCAGCTCGGTCTGCGCGAAGAGCTCACCCAGGCCCGCGACGTCCTCACGCAGGCCTCCCACCGACGGCGTCTGGCGCCGCGGACCACGGTGACGGCCCTGCTCGGGGCGACCGGGTCGGGCAAGTCCAGCTTGACCAACGCTATGGCCGGCTCCGAGGTGTCCCGAACCGCCCGCACCCGCCCGACGACCACTCAGCCCCTCGCCGTCGTCCCGGACACGGCCGCTGAGGCCACCGAGCTGCTGGACTGGCTCGCCATCAACCACAGAGTGCGCGTCGACGGCGGCTGGGCCCTGGGCGAGACGACGGTGCTGGTCGATCTGCCCGACATCGACTCCGACGAACCCGAGCACCGGGCCATTGCCGAGCGCATGGCGGGCAAGGTCGACGTCCTGGTGTGGGTCCTCGATCCGGAGAAGTACGCCGACGGCGTCGTTCATCGCAACTTCCTCATTCCCATGGCGGCGCATGCCGAGGTCATGGTGGTCGCCCTCAACCAGGTGGATCGCCTCGACCCCGACAGCCGGGACGCAGTGCTCGCCGACCTCAGGAGGATCCTGGACCGAGAGGGGCTTGGAGCCGTCTCAGTGATCCCCGTCAGCGCCCACACCGGGCAGGGCGTTGAGGCCCTGGCGCGCGCCGTGGCCTCGGTCGCCTCGAACAGGCTGGCCAGTGCGCGAAGCCTTGCCGCCCACGCCCAGCGGGCAGCCCGTGAGCTGGGGGAGCGCATGGGGCTCATCGCTCCATCCGGCCGTGGTGCGCCAACACCGGGTCCGGCCGACCAGCAGGAGCCGCAAGTACGTCAGTCCCTCACTGCCCTGCGGCAGGCGGCTGCGAGCCTCGCCGGGGTCGACGTCGTCTCGCAGGCGGTTGAAGGATCGGACCGTCACCGGGCCCGCACCCGAGTCGGCTGGTTCTGGCTGCGGTGGATCGGGCACCTCAGACGCGACCCGCTTCGAGCCCTTCACCTGGGAACCGGGCGCCCATCTTCCCCGAAGTCCGCAGACGCGGAACAATTCGACGGCGCCATGGGCTCCTGCGTCATCGACCTGACCTCTCTGCCTCTCGCAGGACCTGCCGCAACGGGCAGGCTGCGAAGCAGTGCTCACGTCTACGCCGTGGCGGCCTGCTCCGCTCTGCCCGGTGACCTGGCCGCTCAGGCCGTTCTGCGCAGTGACGAGCGTGCCGAGAGGCTTGCCGAGCCTCTGGAACTGGCAGTGGCCCAGGTGGACTACGGGACGTGGAAGCGTCCGGTCTGGTGGAAAGTCGCGAATGTGCTGCAGTGGGTGACCGCACTGGCTGCGCTCATCGGCGGGTTGTGGCTGGTGGCCATCCACGTGCTGGAGGACTACCTCCTGCTCATCAGCATCGACGTTCCACGCTGGGGGGCGGTCCCCTGGCCCACCGTCCTTCTGCTCGGGGGCCTGTTGATCGGACTGGTCCTAGCGGGTCTGGGGACATTCCTGGCCGGCCTTCAGGCCAGGCGTCACCGCAGGCGGATCATCGAGCGCTTGCGTCGGGCCACCGACGAGGTCGTGAACGCCGAGCTCATCGAGCCGCTCAGAGCCGAGACACATGGATGGGTGGAGCTCGCGCGGATTCTGGAGCGAATCGCCTGATGCGACACCACTACGCTTCAATCTGACGTCATTTCGACATCAAAGTCTCTAGGTTGAGGTAGTTGGTGGTGTCATAATGGTGTCATGCTTGTGGATGCCTACACCGAGACCCTGCGTCGTACCCTCGTGGAGACCTCGTCCCTGGGTGACGAACGAACCCAGGATGTGGCCCGCTCCCTGGCGGCTGCACTCGATCCGGCTCTGCGCCTCGTCGCCCTGCAGATGCTCACGGACACCGCTGATGAGCTCAACGGTGAGCTCGACGGAGCCCATGTCGCCGTTGTGATGGACGGTGCGACGCCCCATCTTCTAGTGACCCAGGCTGATCGGTCTGATGAGCGGGAGCAGGACCACGTGACGGGCCCGGACCTCCTTGCCCAGACTCCGGTGCACGCAGTACCCGAGGTGGCGGAGGGGCCGGAGGTCCGCACGACGCTGCGCCTGCCCGAGTCACTCAAGCAGCAGATCGAGGCCGCCGCCCGGGTGCAGGGACGTTCGGTCAACGCCTGGCTCGTGGAAGCGGCTCGAGGCGCCCTGTCAGAACAGTCGCTCGCGTCGGGTTCCCAGCGCCCGCCGAGCACCGGCAACGACGGGGCGGGGTCTGATCGCTCTGCGAGTGGCTCCGACGGCGGACGCCCCACCGACTGGCGTGCCAGACCGGCACAGCACCGGAGCGCGGGGGCGACGCTCAGCGGCTGGTTCGGCTGACTGCGTACCACCGCGCCGTCGTGCCACTGAACCTCACCTGATCCCAATGACTCACCCGCTGGGTGACCACATCGTGACATTCCGTGCAGATACCTGAACCTGAGGAGACCACCCATGCCGATCTGGACCTTTGACCTTCCCGACGACGTTCAGCCGAGCCTCGTCCTGGATCTGTCCACTCTGAGCGTGGTGACCGCGCCTGGGACGGGAAGCGCGATCACCGTCGAGGCCGATGAGAGCCTGACCCCCCTCCTGGACGTCACCGCCGACGGGGCCGAGGTGAGCATCCGTCAGATCGCTCTCGTGGGACGTGAACGATTCGCTGGCATCTGGCCGTGGGGCCCGCAGACATCTCGAGTTCGGGTCACGGTGCCGCACGGTACGCACCTGGACGCCCGCCTCGATGCCGGATCGATCAGCGCTGAGCACTCCTGGGAGCACGTGCAGATCCGGACCTCGGCGGGATCGATCCGACTGGGCGACTGCATGAGTGCGCAGGTGCACGCCGACGCCGGCTCCATCGTCATCGGCGCCCTGCATGAGGGGAGCGTGCGAGCTCAGGCCGGTTCGGTGCGCATCCGCTCGACCTCCGGCACGGTGTCTGCCCACACGGAGGCAGGCTCGGTCAAGATCGTCGAGGCCCATGAAGGATCCTTGGATCTGTCCAGCGAGATGGGAACCGTGTCGGTGGGAGTGCCTGAGGGAACTGCGGTCCTGGCCGACTGCCACTCCGACTTCGGTCGAGTCGCAACCGACCTGCCCCGCCAGGACCACCCCGATGCCCTCGAACGACGCCTCGAGCTGCGGGCCCGCACCCAGATGGGGACCGTGCGGGTGCGCAGGGCCTGAGCACCCACCCATGCGACGACCAGATGGCGGAGTAGGGGAAGAGTAGAGGGGGCGGCAACATGTGTTGCCGCCCCCAATCGCA
>CAJZFF010000005.1 GCA_915069725.1 uncultured Actinomyces sp. | reverse complement strand
CAACCGCAGGGCTACAGGCTTCAGCCCCTGCCCACGGTGGCCGAGATGGAGGCGCCTCAGGACGCCACCACCCAGCGCTCGAGTAGTGCACCACGCCGCAGGTGGGTCGTGCCGGTCGTGGCGGCCAGCGTGCTCGTCCTCGGGCTGGCCGGGGGTGCTCTGGGAGGGCATTGGCTGTGGCCCGGCAAGGGGAAGGCGACCCCGTCGTCGCCCTCCGCAGCGGTGGCCCCCGCCGCCGCGAAGCCGGCGTCCCTGCGTGCCGGCAGCGGATCCTTCGTCTGCTCCTCCGGTGGCACCGGAGTCTCCTGCTGGGGCGCTGACGCCCAGGCCAACACTCAGGGCGCACGTGTCTCACCGACGGCGGTGCCCGGCCTGGAGAAGGTCAAGGTCTCTGCGCTGAGCGTGGGCAAGGGCTTCGCCGTGGCCGTGGATGACTCGGGCAAGGTCTACGCCTGGGGCGCCAATGAGGTCGGCCAGCTCGGCAAGAAGACTGATGAGGCGCTGGTCAACCAGGCCGTGGAGGTCGGCAAGCTGCCGGCCGCACCCACCGCGCTCGTCTCCGGTTACGAGCACACCTGTGCGCTTGCCAAGGGCACAGTCTGGTGCTTCGGCTCCAACCGCTACGGGCAGGTCAACGGAACTGTCTCCGACACCCCGTCAGGGTTGGTGCAGGTGGACAAGATCGACGGGGCCACCCAGATCGGCACCTCCGGCTATGACACGTGGGCCACGGTTGACAAGGGGACCTGGACCTGGGGGAACAACTCCTGGGGGCAGGCCGACCCCTCGCAGAGCGTGGTCAACGTGGCTCCGACCCTGATCCCTGCGAGCGGCTGACGCCGGTCTCGGCAACGCAGTAGCGCCCAGCCTCCTTCAGGAGGCTGGGCGCTCGGCGTATGTCGCGACGACGCTTACTTGTCGCCCTTGAGGTGGTTGACCGCACCCTTGATGGCGTCCTTGGCGTCCTCGGCGACCTCCTTGATCTTGCCCTCGGCCTGCTGGAGCTTGCCCTCGGTCTCGGTGTCCTTGTTGCCAGTGACCTTGCCCGCGGCCTCCTTGGCCTTGCCGGCGATCCTGTCGAAGGTTCCGTTGTCGCTCATGAGAGCTCCTTTCCGTAGTGAGTCTCCGCGAGGTGGAGACGTGGAGGATGCCCCGACTATACATGCGTGCATCTGAGACACAGCCCGATCTCCAGTGAGAGTTTCTATGGAAGTCACCTAAAACGTGTGATATATCCTATTTCTCTGAAGGTGCGGTGGCTCGATTCCTCTCTCCGGCGTCGTTCGCCGCATCTCAGTGCCCGTAGACTTCAGGCACCTCTCCTTCGAGAGCCTCCTGATACCGACACCGAGGTCGATCGCCCATGAGCAGTGCACCCGCGGACGTCCCCGCCGCCACCCGCGTCGAGAACGCCGGTCTTGACGTCATCTCCGAGTCCGATCGCAAGGGGCGGCCGAGCGATCTCTTCATGCCCTGGTTCGCGGCCAACATCTCCGTGCTGGGACTGTCCTGGGGCGCCTGGGTCCTCGGATTCGGGCTGTCCTTCTGGCAGGCGGTCGTTGCGGGCAGCGTCGGTGTCATCGTCTCCTTCCTCTTGTGCGGTGTCGTGGCCGTCCTGGGCAAACGAGGCAGCGCCCCCACCCTGGCACTGTCCCGAGCGGCCTTCGGCTACAACGGCAACCGCCTGTCCGCGGCCCTGTCCTGGATCCTCACGGTCGGCTGGGAGACCGTCCTGTGCGTCTCGGCCACCCTGGCCTCTGCGACGGTGTTCCAGGCCCTGGGCTGGCACAACCAGGTCGGTGCCCAGATCCTGGGCTTCCTGCTCACAGTCGGCCTGGCCGCCAGCGCCGGCATCCTCGGCTTCGAGGCGATCATGAGGGTCCAGACCTGGATCACCTGGGCCACCGGTGTCCTCACCATCATCTACCTCGTCCTCGTCGCTCCCCAGATCAGCGTCCACAGGATTCTGGCCCTGCCGTCGGGCGGCCCCGCGGCCTTCATCGGAGCCCTGGTCATGGTGGCCACCGGCTTCGGCCTCGGTTGGGTCAATGCCGCCGCCGACTACTCCCGTTACCTGCCCCGCAAGGCCTCGACAGCCGGCGTCATCGGCTGGACCACGCTGGGATCGGCGCTGCCCTGCGTGGTGCTCGTCTTCTTCGGCATCCTCCTGGTGGGCTCCGACGCCGAGCTCGGCCAGGCCATCAACACCGACCCCATTGGTGCCCTGACCACGATCCTGCCCACGTGGTTCCTCATCCCCTTCGCGATCGTCGCCATCCTCGGGCTGGCCGGCGGCATCATCATGGACCTGTACTCATCGGGCCTGTCGCTCCTGGCGACCGGTCTGCCCGTGCGCCGGCACGTGGCCACCTCCATCGACGCCACCATCATGACCGTGGGCACCATCGCCGTCATCTTCGGTGCCGATGACTTCCTCGGCCCCTTCCAGGGGTTCCTCACCACCCTGGGAGTCGTCATCGCCGCCTGGGCCGGAGTCATGGTCGCCGAGGTCATCCTGCGCAGACGCGACTACGACGAGGAGGCCCTCTTCACTCCCGACGGCGTCTACGGCTCAGTCAACTGGGAGGCCATCACCCTCGTGGCCATCGGTTCCGTCGTCGGCTGGGGGCTGGTCGTCAACTCGGCCGCCTCCTGGTTGTCCTGGCAGGGCTACCTGCTCGGGCCCCTCGGGGGGCGCGACGGGGCGTGGGCCGGAGCCAACCTCGGTGTGCTGGTCTCCCTGCTCATCGGTGTGCTCGGGCACCTCGCCCTCGGTCGAGGCCGAGTGGCCCGCCAGGAGGCGCGTTCGTGAACGATCATGCAGCTGTTCTCTCCCTTGAGCCTGAGCGTCTGGAGGCCCTGAGCGCCTCTGCCGGCGCAGAAGGTCCGGGCCCGGCCATGGAAGGCGCCCATCAGATCGCCCGTCGTACCGGTGCGCCTGGCCACGACCTCCTGGTGGTCCTGGGGTCCGGCGCCGCTGACGCCCTGGCCTCCTGGGGTGAGCCGGCGGCGAGCCTGCGCCTGTCCGACCTGCCCGGGGTCATGGTCCCGGTCGCGCCGGGACATGAGGATCGCCTCGACTCCTATGCCGTCGCTCGTGGCCGGAAGGCGGGCGCCCAGGAGGATGGGGGAGAACGGCGCGTCCTCGTGGCTCGCGGACGGACCCACCTCTACGAGGGGCACGGGCCCGGACCCGTGGTCGCCCTGTCCCGTATCGCGGCCGCTGCCGGCGTACGCGGGGCCGTCCTGGTCAACGCCGGCGGGTGTCTGCGCAGCTGGCACATCGGCGAGGTCATGACGATCACCGACCACCTCAACCTCACCGGCTCCTCACCCTTCGACGGCCCGGTCTTCACCGACGTTCGCAGTGCGTGGGACGACGAGCTCGCTGACGTCCTGCGCGGTGTCACACAGAGGTCAGGCGTCTATGCCGCTGTGCGCGGGCCGGAGTATCAGACCATGGCGGAGACGCGAATGCTGGAGTCCGCCGGTGCCGACTGCGTGGGCATGTCCACCGTCCTGGAGGCCATCGCACTGCACCAGCTCGGGGTGCGCGTGGCCGGCATGAGCGTCGTCTCCGACCTGTCCTTCGCGCAGGCGCCCACCGATCCCGACGAGGTCGTCCGCCTCGCGGCCGGCGCGCACGCGACGATCGCCGCCGGCATCGAGGCGGTGCTGGCGGCGATGTCCTGAGTGTTCGACGCGAGTCGTGTCGGAGTCCCGTTATCCCGTTCCGGTCAGTTCACGCCCATGAACATGTAGGCGCGCGTCACCTTGCCGTCGACGTCGCGGAAGACGGTGTCGACTCCGCGCCCGACGACGTCGCCGCTTGGGGCGGTCATCGACCAGCGCAGCAAAAGTGCGTCGCCGGACTCCATGCGCTGGTCGTAGCTGAAGATCAGGCCCTGACCTGCAATGCGGTCGTTGTGGACGCGGTTGATGTGCTCAGCGATGTCGGCTGTTCCTGTGACGGTCAAGGCGGGTGAGGAGATGTGCAGCGACCCGTGCGGGGTCCACATCTGCTCGATGAGCGCACGGCGCTGATCGGCGTCGGGCTCAGTCCAGGTACGCAGGTAGCTCGCATCGAAGTCGGCATCGGTTCGGGTGGTGTCGGTCATGAGTCGTTCCTCTTCTCAGGTTAAGTTGACAATGTCAGCATAACTGGAAAGTTGACTGTGTCAACATGTGAGTAGGCTTGGGTCATGAGCCCTCGTGATCCAGGTCCGACGCGCGCCGCCATCCTCGACGCCGCTGCAACGCTGCTCGAGGACAAGGGACCCGAGGCGGTGACGCTGCGTGCCGTTGGTGAGGCTGCCGGCGTGTCCCGCTCGGCGCCCTATCGTCACTACGCGGACAAGGCTGCGCTCATGCGTGCCTTGGCAGGCCGGACCCTGCGGCAGATCGCAGAGCGGATTCGTCACGGAGCGGAGCGGCACCGGGGGGCGCGGCAGCGGCTGCGCGCCGGTTGCTGGGCCTACATCGACTACGCAGTCGAGTGCCCCCACCACTACCAGCTGGTCTTCGGGGACGCTCCGATTGCGGAGCCGGACCCCGGGTTGGAGGAGGCCGCTGACGACGCCATGGCCGCCGTCGGCGAGCTCGTTGCCCAGGCCCAGGGGGCCGGGCAGCTACGACCCGGCCCCACCCGTGAGATCGCCACCGTCATCTGGGTTCTGCTTCATGGGTTCGCCGCCCTGCAGATCACGGGTCATCTCCATGAGCCCCGGACCATTGACGGCAATGAACATCTTGCGGATCTGCTGGACCTGGCCCTGGAGCAGCTGCGACCCGTGTGACGCGCCTTCGGCGGTGTTGGCCGGTAGCGATCTGAGACGTGTCTGGGACGCCCGTCCCCGCACGGCGACGAGCACGAGCGCCTAACCTTGCACCTATGACAACTGATGCAAAGACGCCCAACCAGGCTGTCACGACCCGCACCGAATCCGACTCCATGGGCACCATCGAGGTGGACGCCAACCGCTACTGGGGGGCCCAGACCGAGCGGAGTCTGCACAACTTCGACATCGGCCGCGAGACCTTCGTGTGGGGCCGCCCCATGATTAAGGCCCTGGGGATCCTCAAGAAGTCCGCCGCCCTGGCCAACGCCGAGCTCGGCGAGCTGCCCGCCGACATCGCCGAGCTTATCGCCAAGGCCGGCGACGAGGTCATCGCCGGTGACCTCGACACCGAGTTCCCGCTCGTGGTCTTCCAGACCGGCTCGGGCACCCAGTCCAACATGAACTCCAACGAGGTCATCTCCAACCGCGCCATCGAGCTGGCCGGCGGCGAGCGCGGCTCCAAGACCCCGGTCCACCCCAACGACCACGTCAACCGCGGCCAGTCCTCCAACGACACCTTCCCCACGGCCATGCACATCGCCGTCGTCAACGAGCTGGCCGCCATGTACCCGCGCGTCCAGCAGCTGCGCGACACCCTGGACGCCAAGGCCAAGGCCTACGCCGACGTCGTCATGGTGGGCCGCACCCACCTGCAGGACGCCACCCCCATCACCCTGGGGCAGGTCATCAGCGGCTGGGTCGCCCAGATCGACTTCGCCCTCGACGGCATCCGCTACGCCGACTCCCGCGCCCGTGAGCTGGCCATCGGCGGGACCGCCGTCGGCACCGGCCTCAACGCCCACCCGAAGTTCGGGGCCCTGTGCGCCAAGAAGATCTCCGAGGAGACCGGCATCGAGTTCACCCAGGCGGACAACCTCTTCGCCGCCCTGGGCGCCCACGACGCCCTGGTTCAGGTCTCCGGCGCCCTGCGCGTCCTGGGCGACGCCCTCATGAAGATCGCCAACGACGTGCGCTGGTACGCCTCCGGCCCCCGCAACGGCATCGGCGAGCTCATCATCCCGGAGAACGAGCCCGGCAGCTCGATCATGCCCGGCAAGGTCAACCCCACCCAGTGCGAGGCCATGACCATGGTGGCCACGAAGGTCTTCGGCAACGACGCCACCGTCGGCTTCGCCGGCTCCCAGGGCAACTTCCAGCTCAACGTCTTCAAGCCGGTCATGGCCTGGTGCGTCCTGGAGTCCATCCAGCTCCTGGGTGACACCTGCGTGTCCTTCGACACCAACTGCGCCTACGGCATCGAGCCCAACACCGAGCGGATCAAGGCCAACCTGGAGACGAACCTCATGCAGGTCACCGCTCTCAACCGCCACATCGGCTACGACAAGGCCTCCAAGATCGCCAAGAACGCGCACCACAAGGGCCTGTCCCTGCGCGAGTCCGCCCTCGAGCTCGGCTTCGTCACCGCCGAGGAGTTCGACAAGTGGGTCGTCCCCATGGACATGACCCACCCCAGCGCCGCTGAGGACTGAGCCTCAGGACTGTCTCTCAAGCCGACGACGGCGCTGCTCTTCCCACGAGGGCGGCGCCTTCGTCGTGCGGTTGAGATGAGTCCGCATCCTGTCGCGGTCATCGTCGGGTGGATGACGACTCACAGAAGCGGTACAGGTGCGTCCCGGGATCGTCCTTGCCTTAAGGTGATGTGCTAGCCACGTACGCAGACACCCGAGCGAGGCGCGCGACTGACTGAGCCGGAGGGAACCACGATGAACCTGCCACGACGCACCATCCTCACCACACTGCCCGCTGCGGTGGGACTCCTGGGCCTGGGGGCCTGCTCCACCGGAGGGGCCACCGCGCAGGCCTCCTCCGCGGCCTCGTCGCAGGCGCCCACCGATGCCAAGCTCGCCCTGGACTCCGCCGCCTGGCGCTACGACGCGGACCACAAGGTCTACTACCAGCTGGGTCTGCGCTACGTGGCCACGCCCCAGGCCTCGGACTACGAGACCCTGGGCATCTACGTGCCCGGGCCCTACTTCACCGGGAAGGACAACGGCAACGGCACCTACACGGTTACCGTCAACGCCTCGGGCGCCGTCGGCAGCTTCACCGCCGCCACCGCACCTACCGTCTTCCCGGTCAACACCCCGGGATACTCCGCCCAGAAGCCGCCCACCGAGTACTCCTACGACACCATCAAGGCCTACATGGAGGCCGGCTTCATCTACGTCCTCGCCGGTCTGCGCGGCAAGGACTCCAACTCCCAGACATACTCCGGCAACGCGCCCTGGGGCGTTGCCGACCTCAAGGCCGCCGTGCGCTACCGGCGTTACAACTCCGCCGCCGTTCCCGGCGACGCCGCCAAGGTCTACGTCTTCGGGCACAGCGGGGGAGGGGCGCAGAGCGCCGTCGCCGGAGCCTCGGGGGACAGTGAGTTGTTCGCCCCCTACCTGGCCGTCCTGGGGGCCGCCACCACTGACACCAGCGGCAAGGCCCTGTCCGACGCCGTCGCCGGAGCCATGTGCTGGTGCCCGATCACCAGCCTGGACAGCGCCAACGCCGCCTACGAGTGGAACATGGGGCAGTTCGCCTCCTCCAGCACCCGGGCCGAGGGCACCTGGACGAGGGCCTACTCCCAGGACCTTGCGGCCGCCTTCCCCACCTACCTCAACGGGCTGAAGCTCACCGACGCCCAGGGCAAGCCCCTGACCCTGGAGTCCTCCTCCCAGGGCACCTACCTGTCGGGCTCCTACTACAACCACCTCGTGTCGGTCATCCAGAAGTCCCTCAATGACTTCCTGGCGGCCACCACCTTCCCCTACACTCCCTCCTCCACCGAGATGGCCGGGATGGAGCCCCGCGGGGGCGACAGTCAGGGCAGCGCCGAGTCCACCACCTACAAGACGGTGGAGGAGTACATTGCCTTCCTCAACTCCTCCTCGCAGTGGGTCACCTACGACGCATCTAAGAAGACCGCGACGATCACCGGCCTGCAGGGCTTCGTCACTTCCCAGAAGAATGCCTCCAAGGACGTGGGGGCCTTTGACGGCGTGGGCTGCGCCCAGACCGAGAACCTTGTCATGGGCTCGGGGGAGACCAAGCAGCACTTCTCCTCCCTGAGTCGGGAGGTCATCTCCAAGGGGCAGTCCAGGTACTCGGGGCTGTCGGGCTGGATCAAGGACTACGGCGTCGCCGCCTACGAGAAGGACCTGGGCGCCAAGGACTCGGTCGGCACCGACATGGTCACGCGCGTGGCGATGTACGACCCCCTGTACTACCTCACCCAGGACTCCAAGGGGCGAGGCACCTCCACCATCGCCCCGGCCTGGCGCATCCGCACCGGCATCGCCCAGGGCGACACGGCTTCCACCGTCGAGGTGAACCTCGCCCTGGCGCTCCAGCAGGCCGGAGCCGGCGACGTCGACTTCGCCACCATCTGGGGTCAGGGGCACACGATGGCCGAGCTGACCGGCACCGGTGAGGAGAACTTCATCGCCTGGGTGACCAAGCAGGCGGCCTCCTGACCTCAGGAGGCGCCGGAGACGTCCTGGTGAGCCTCGGGAATCCCGGGGAATAACGATGGCGTCGGGGTGGTTGAGGGGCCGGTTTCCATCCGTCTCATGAATCGAGTGCCCATGCTGACTGCCGCAATGGTCCTCGCCGTCCTGGCCGCCGCTCTCCATGTCCTCATCTTCTACATGGAGTCCATCGCCTGGGAGGGGCCCCTGGCCCGCAAGACCTTCGGAGGTACGCCCGAGGAGGCCAGGCCACACGCCTTCTACGCCTTCAACCAGGGCTTCTACAACCTCTTCCTGGCCCTCCAGACGCTGACCGGAGTCGCCCTGGCGGCCCTGGGACACGTGGAGCTCGGCGCCGCCCTCATCCTGGCCGGGACCGGGGCCATGCTGGCCGCCGCCGTGGTCCTGGCCCTGGCCTCGGCGCCTCACCGCGGCGCGGCCGTCAAGCAGGGGAGCCTCCCGCTGCTGGCGGTCTCCTGCACCATCGCGGCACTGCTGGGCTGAGCCGCTCCGCTGCGACCCGGTCGTTCGCCGTTAGTCGCACAGGACGACGTCAACCCCGGCGCCCCGCAGCTCCTCGAGGGCCTCGGGGTCGATCTGGCTTGTTGTCAGCAGCGTGTCGAGGTCCTCGATACGCCCGAACCGGTAGGTGTTGGTCTGGGTGATCTTGCTCGGTGCGGTCGGCAGAACGCGTCGGGTGGAGGAGGCCATGATGGCGCGCTTGACCATCGCGTCGTCGGACTCCATGACGGTCAGGCCCTCACGGGTGGACACGGCGCAGGTGGACAGGACCGCGACGTCGGCGCGGAACGCGTGCACCGCCTCGACCGCCTCAGCGGAGAACAGGGAGAGGGACTCCGGATCCACCGGGCCACCCGCGATGGTCACCGCGGCTCCACGCACGGAGGCCACTGCAGCCCCGGCTCCCAGCGACAGGCACAGAACCCGGATGTCGCGGCCGGCCAGCTGCTCGGCCACCATCTCGCAGGTGGTCCCCGAGTCGATGATGACTGCCTCCCCGTCCTCAATGAGCTCGGCAGTGGCCTGCGCCAGGCGGCGCTTGATCTCCACATCCTGCCTGCGACGCATGGAGGCCGGTCGGGCGGCCCCACGGCGCGGTGCACGCAGAGCCCCGCCGTGGACCCGGGTCACCAGGCCCTCATGGGCCAGCTCGGCCAGGTCCCGGCGGATGGTGATGACCGAGACCCCGGTCAGCCGGGACAGCGCCTGCACACTGTGGACCGTGGTAGGGCTCAGGGCACGCAGTATTGTGCGGCGCCTGTCGTGGGGACTGTCGCGCATGCTTCCTCCGCATCGGTAGCAACGAGGTGATCGTTTTGCTGGAGAACGAGCAATGACAATGATCGTATGGTCTTCTACTGTTGGTGTCAACGGGTCGGAGTTCCGAGAATCCGTTGATTCAGCACCGAGAAATCGCTGCCTGGAAGAGTGATCGTACGATCATCTCCGGTTGTCGGCAGTGATTCTTCACCGTCAGGAAAGGAATGACCATGCCGTACCTCGACCACGTCGCCATCTGGGTCGCCGACCTCGACAGCGCCCGCGACTTCTACTCCCACTGGTTTGACGGGCATGCCAACGGTCTCTACGAGAACCCCAGGACCGGCCTGCGCACCCATATCCTCCACTTCGCCGAGACGCCCGCGGACGAGCGGGGGACCCGTCTGGAGATCATGACCCGTCCGGAGCTGGCCGAGGGGCGCGAGGCCGCCGGGCTGGGGTGGGCTCACGTCTCTTTTGGTCTGCCGGGGCGCGAAGACGTCGACCGCCTGGCCTCCTACATGTCGGAGGCCGGTGTGCCGGTCGTCGACGGACCCCGTGAGACTGGCGACGGATACTACGAGGCCACCGTGCTTGACCCCGAGGGCAACCGCGTCGAGCTCGTTGCCTCCGACTACTCCGACGACGTCGCCCTGCGCCCGGCCTTCTGATCCGGACCTTCTGATCCGGAAAGCCCGCCCGGGGTCGCAGCCTGGGCATGCAGTGCGGGAATGGTGCGCACTGCCGCGGTGTTGAGTGGGAGCAGCTCGTCGATACCTTCGACGTGTCGATGGTGAGCACCTGGGTGTTTGCTTTCAATCCTGCACCAATCGCCTTGGGAAAGGCTGCCACCTGGCAGATCGGCAGATGGTGGCTGGTACGGTGGCAATACGCCATCGGGCCGCGCCGCCTAAGGCCATGAGAGGACACCCGGCACCCGCAATGAGCAGCACCATTACCTTCGATGCCGTCACCAAGTCGTATCCGGCCGGGAAGGGCGCCGGATCCGGTTCCCCCGCCGTCGACTCCTTCACCGCCCGTATCGAGGCCGGCACCACCACCGTCCTGCTGGGATCGTCCGGCTGTGGCAAGACGACCCTGCTGCGCATGGTCAACCGCATGGTGGAGCCCTCCAGCGGACGGGTCCTCATCGATGACGAGGACGTCGCCACCCGTGATGCCGTGGCTTTGCGTCGCTCCATCGGCTACGTCATGCAGAACGCGGGGCTGCTGCCGCACCGGCGCGTCATCGACAACATCACCCTCGTACCCCGCCTCCAGGGCGCCGACCGCCACGACGCCCGGTGCCGGGCCCTCGAGCTCATGGACATGCTCGACCTCGACCGCGACCTGGCCGGGCGCTACCCCCACCAGCTCTCCGGCGGCCAGGCCCAGCGGGTCGGTGTGGCCCGGGCACTGGCCGCCGATCCCGAGGTGCTCCTCATGGACGAGCCCTTCGGCGCCGTCGACCCGCTCGTGCGCCGCGACCTCCAGCGCGAGATGGCCCGCATCCAGGCCGAGCTGGGGAAGACCATCATCTTCGTCACCCACGACGTCGATGAGGCCCTGGCCCTGGGTGACGAGATCATCCTCCTGCGCGAAGGCGCCCAGGTCGCCCAGCGAGGCAGCGGCCCTCAGCTGCTGGCCGACCCGGCCGATGACTTCGTCGCCCGCTTCCTCGGCCTCGATGACGCCGCCCGCCAGCTTCAGCTCACGGACGTCGCCGAGTCCCGGATCGTCCTGGACCGGGCCGGCCGCGCCGTCGGGCGCCTGGCCGACGAGTCCTCCTCGGAGGCGGAGGAGCGGGCATGAGCTGGGTCCTGGCCAACCTGCCCACCATCGCCGGGCACCTCCTGGCCCACCTGCTCCAGGCGGTTCCTGCGATCGTCGCCTCCTTCGTCCTGGCGATCCCCATCGCCCGGCTGGCCCGCGTGGCCCGGCCGTTGCGAGCCGTGCTGGTGACCGGTTCCTCGCTGCTCTACGCCGTCCCCTCCCTGGCCCTGTTCGTCATCCTCCCCATCATCCTGGCCACCGGCATCCGCGACCCGCTCAACGTCATCGTGGCCCTGACCCTCTACGGGCTGGCGCTCCTGGTGCCGGCCACCGCCGACGCACTCGACGCCGTTGACGCCCGCGTCCTGGATGCCGCCACCGCCATGGGCATGGGGCGCCTGCGCTGCTTCCTCACCGTCGAGCTGCCGCTGGCGGGCCCTGCGATCCTCACCGGCCTGCGCGTGGTGACGGTCTCGACGATCTCACTGACCACTGTTGGGGCGGTTCTCGGTGTGCGCAGCCTCGGTTGGCTGTTCACCGACGGCTTCCAGCGCGGCATCACCGCGGAGATCGTCACTGGGCTGGTCGCCACCGCGGCCCTGGCCCTCGTCCTGGACGGGCTCGTCCTCGCGCTGGGGCGGCTGTGCCTGCCCTGGACCTGGAAGCGCGCCGGCGATGCCGGGGCAGTCCTTGCCGGAGCCTGCGCAGCCGCCTCGAACAGTCAGGAGGGCAAGGCGTGAGGTTCGTTCTGGCCGCCCTGGCCTACATCGCCGATCCCGCTCACTGGAGCGGGGCCATGGGGATCGGCCCACTGCTGGTCCAGCACGTCCTTTACTCCCTGGCCGGTGTCCTCATCGCCGCCCTCGTCGGGGTCCCCGCCGGCTGGTGGGTGGGGCACACCGGACGCGGGCGCACCTGGGTGCAGCCGCTCAGCGGCACGGCCCGCTCCCTGCCCACCCTCGGCCTCATTACCCTGTTCGGCCTCGTTCTCGGGGTCGGCCTGAGCGCCCCCATGATCGCCTTCGTCATCCTGGCCCTGCCCAGTGTCCTGGCCGGAGCCATGAGCGGGGTGCGGGCGGCCTCAGTCATGGCCGTCGACGGCGCCCGGGCCAGCGGCATGAGTGAGCTGCAGGTGCTGGGCCGGGTCGAGATCCCGCTGGGGGCGCCGCTGCTCGTCGGCGGGTTGCGCTCGGCCAGCCTCCAGGTCATCTCCACCGCCACACTGGCCGCCTACACCGGCGCCGGTGGGCTCGGCCGGCTCATGTTCCTGGGCCTCAAGACCCAGGACTACGTCATGATGCTCGCCTCAGCGTTCCTGGTCATCGCCCTCGCCCTGGCCTCCGAGGCCCTCTTCGCTCTCGTCCAACGGGGCGTCACGCCCCCGGGCGCCCGGCAGCACCGGAAGGAACCAGTATGACCGCACACCCCAGCCCTCGTTCCGGCCATCTGCTGACGCGACGCGGCCTACTGGCCGGCGTCGGCACGACGGCCGGCCTCCTGTCTCTTGGCGCCTGCTCCGACACCGATCCTTTCGCCATCGACCGGGCCTCGGGAGGCTACTCCGGTGGACCGATCATCATCGGCAGTCAGCAGTACTACTCCAACGAGATCATCGCCGAGCTCTACGCCCAGATGATGGAGAAGACGGGCCTGACCGTCACCCGCCAGTACCAGATCGGCCAGCGGGAGGTCTACCTGCCCGAGCTCGAGGCCGGCAAGATCCACGTCATCCCCGAGTACGGCGGCAACCTGCTGGAGTACTACAGCAAGACCTCCGCCTCAGGCAGTCCCACCGCTGCCGCGACTCCCTCCCGCACCGCCGGCGATACCGCCTCCATCCAGGACGCCCTGCTGAGGACCCTGCCGCACTCGTTGACCGTCCTGAACCCGGCCGAGGCGACGGATCAGGACTCCCTGACCGTCACCAAGGCCACCGCCCAGGCCCACTCCCTGACCTCCATCGGCGACCTGGCCTCGCTGGGGCGGTCCGTCACGATCGCCGCGAACTCGGAGTTCACCACCCGCCCCTACGGCCCCAAGGGCCTCAAGGCCGTCTACGGGGTCGACGCCTCCGTCACGCCGGTGGAGGACTCCGGTGGGCCTCTGACCGTCAAGGCCCTCACTGACGGCACCGTTGACGTCGCCGACATCTACTCCTCCGATCCCGCCATCGGGGTCAAGGATCTCGTCATCCTGTCCGACCCCCAGATGCTCATCCTCCCGCAGAACGTCACCCCGCTGGTCTCCGCCTCGCTGCCGGCCATCGCGGCCACCGCCATCAACCGGGTCTCGGCCCTGCTGACCCCCGATGAGCTGCGCTCCCTCAACCAGCGCTCCACCGGCGAGAAGCTCAGCTCCAAGACCATCGCCACTGACTGGCTCACCTCCAAGAAGTTGCTCTGAGCGGCGAACGGCCCGCGCTGCTCGGCGTCTCAGGGCTGGCAGAGAGCGTGCGGACAACAGCTGTGATCGCTTACATACAGTCACTCTCTTTCGGAAAGTGGGTGCGCGTGAGAGAGTTTAGTTGTTCGTTCAACAACTAACGCTCGAGGAGTTCTCATGTCCGTCCCCTCCATCTCCATCATCGGCGCCGGCAACATCGGATCGGCGGTCGCGGGTCTGGCGGTCAAGGCCGGTGCCAGTACTCAGGTCCTGGTGCGCGACGCCTCCAAGGCCACCGACCTGCCGGGCGTCGAGGTCGCCCAGATCGGTTCACCCCTGACCGGTGACATCGTCGTCCTCGCCCTGCCTTACGCCGCCATCGACGAGGTCATCGCCACATACGGCGCACAGGCCTTCGCCGGCAAGGTCGTCGTCGACCCGACCAACCCCCTGGACTTCACCACTCTCGACTCTCTCGTCCCGGCCGGCAGCTCCGCGACCGCCGAGCTCGCAGCGAAGCTCCCGGACGCCCAGGTGGTCAAGGCCTTCAACACCGTCTTCGCCGCCGTCCTGGCGAGCGGCACCATCGGCGCTCGCCCGGCCACTGTTCTGGCCGCCTCCGACTCCGCGGAGGCCAAGACGAGCCTGCGCTCCTTCGTCGAGGCCGCCGGACTGACGTGGGCCGACGCCGGCGAGCTCAAGCGGGCAGAGCGTATGGAGGCGCTCGGGGCGCTGAACATCGCCCTGGGTGTCACGGAGCAGGTTGGTTGGACCGGCGGCCTCGCCGTCGTGTCTGAGTGAGCCCCGAGTGAGCCTCGAGTAAGGCTCCCGGTTCGCAGGTAACCTGTCGCCTATGCCCGTCGTCGGCCGCTCACACGTGTGGGCGGCCGACGACGGATCAGCGACCAAGCACACGAGGAGACGACGTGGCCGACACTGAGCAGCCGACCGGCACGCAGCAGGCCGGGGAGATGGCGCCCGACCCCTATAGCCGCAGCTGCCCCTCACGCGGCCTGCTCAAGTCGCTCGGCGACCTGTGGACCGTGCTCGTCGTCGGGGCGCTTCACGAAGCGGGCCAGCCGCAACGATTCAAGGAGATATCGACCCGCGTCGACGGTATCTCCACCAAGATGCTCACCCAGACCCTCAGGGGCCTTGAGCGCGATGGACTCATCGAGCGCCATCAGTACCCTGAGATCCCACCGCGAGTGACCTACGAGCTCACCGACTCAGGCAGAGGGCTGGCGGAGGCGCTCGCTCACGTCGAGGCCTGGGCCACTGAGCACCTCGGCGCTGTCAGCCAGGCCCGGGCGCGCTACGACGCCGAGCACTGAGCATCCGCTGAAACGCTCGCCGAGGGCGTTACAAGCGCGTCTACAGGTGCCGCCAGGTCTCCACGCGCCAGCGCGCGTCCCCGGATGCGGGGCGCCACTGCCCCCGCGGGTCGGAGAGGACCGGATCGATGGCCCACTCGTGAGTGCTGATCCCCGGCGCGCGCACGAGCGCCGAGTCGGGCAGGCCGCGCTCGCGGGCCCGCTGCGTGGCATCCAGGTCCAGGACGCTGACGACGAGCACATCGGGCAGGCCGTCAGCCAGCGCCTGCTCGTAGACGCTCCCGCCACCGATGACCCACAGGCGGGGCAGCCCCGCAGCATCCCCCTCACGAGGATCGTGCCCCAGCTCAGCGGCCAGGCCCCGCGCCGCCAGCGAGAGCCCCTCGCGCAGCGAGCCGGCGCGGATCGCACCCTCGGCCCGCCAGGACCGGTCACGGGTGAGGACCACATTGCGCCGCCCGGGCAGGGGGCCTCCCAGTGAGTCCCAGGTGGTGCGCCCCATGACCAGCCCGCAGCCCATGGTCGTGGCCTTGAAATGGGCGAAGTCCGCCGGCACGCGCCACAGCATGCCGCCGTCGGCCCCCAGGACGCCGGTGACGTCCTGGGCCCAGATCATCCCCAGGCCGCTCATACCGCGACCGGGGCCTTGATCGTGGGATGGTGCTCGTAGCCCTGGGAGGCGTCGATGTCGTCCATGTCGTAGGCGTCGATCGAACCGGCCTGCCGCAGATGCAAACGGGGGAAGGGATGGGCCCGAGGAACCCGGAAGAGCTGGGTGCGGACCTGCGAGAGGATGAACGCCCCCACGAGGCCGATGAAGACGATGCCCACGAGCACGATGAGCGCGACGACCCTCACGGTCAGGGACATCCTGATCCAGGCGCGCACCGAGGCGTACCTCTCCCGCAGACGGTCGGCCAAGCTCCTGCGCCCCCTCGGCCGGAACGTCCGGGCCTCCCACGAGCTCACTCCTGGACAGCCCCAGCCCTGTAGCCGACGCCGCGGACGGTGAGGATGACCTCGGGGTTGTCCGGGTCGATCTCGACCTTGGCGCGCAGCCTCTGGATATGGACGTTGACGACGCGGGGGTCGTGCGACGACTGGCGGTATCCCCACACCTGGTCGAGGAGCTCCTCGCGGGAGAAGACCTGGGAGGGCTTGCGCGCGAGCACGCTGAGCAGCTCGAACTCCAAGGGGGTCAGGTGGCGGGGC
>CAJZFF010000004.1 GCA_915069725.1 uncultured Actinomyces sp. | reverse complement strand
CCTGGTCATCACCACGCCGGGGGAGGTCATCACCGACCGGGTGGGACTGCGCGAGGTCGGGGTCGCCGACGTCGTCGTCCGCCTACTCACCGATGCCCGCGCCATCGGCGTCACGGGCTCGGCCGGCACGGCCAGCACGGACGCGGCCACCGCCCTGCCCACCTTCACCCTTGACCTCAAGGCCGACCCGGCCGGCGGCAAGGACACAGACACGGCCGCTGAGGCACCCCAGGAGGGAAAAGATGACTGATCGCCCCCACCGTTCCCGGGGCTCGCAGCACGATAAGTGGCTGCGTGACGCTCCCTCCGCCCTGGCCCGCGCCTTCGCGCCCGTGGCCGGCTACGGGGTCACCATCTCCTCGATGTTCCGCCCGGTGGTCACCGAGCAGTACCCCTTCGAGCCGCCGCAGGTGATGCCCCGCTACCACGGCCGCCACCAGCTCAACCGCTACGACGACGGCCTGGAGAAGTGCATCGGCTGCGAGCTGTGCGCCTGGGCCTGCCCCGCCGACGCGATCTACGTCGAGGCCGCCTCCAACGAGCCCGGCGCCCAGTACTCGCCCGGCGAGCGCTACGGGCGCGTCTACCAGATCAACTACCTGCGCTGCATCTTCTGCGGCATGTGCATCGAGGCCTGCCCCACCCGGGCCCTGACCATGTCCACCGACTTCGATGAGCTCGTCGGCCCCGGCCGCGAGGGCCTCATCTACGAGAAGGAGGACCTGCTGGCCCCCGTGCCCGAGGGCGCCGTGTCGGCGCCCCACCCCATGGTCGAGGGCACCGAGGACGGCGACTACTACCGCGGGAAGGTCGTCGGCTCCACCCAGGCCCAGATCGATTGGGTGCGGAGCCACCGGCCCGAGGACCCCAGCCTGGAGTCCGCCCGCGCCAAGGCCGCCCCCACCGCCTCCGGCCGGGGCAACCGCCACACCGTGAAGGGAGCCCTGCGATGAGCACCCTGCTGATGACCGGCGTCCCCGCCGTCGCCCCGACCGCCCTGACTCAGGACGGTCACCTGGGGCTGGGTGAGGCCATCGTCTTCGGCGTCGTCGCCCTGGTCACCGTGGCCTGCGGCATCGGCGTCCTGACCGCCAAGCGAGCCGTGAACGCCGCCATCAACATGATCGGCATCATGATCTCGCTGGCCGTCCTCTACATCGTCAACGAGTCGCCCTTCATGGGCATCACCCAGGTCGTGGTCTACACCGGTGCCGTCATGACCCTCGTCCTGTTCGTCATCATGCTCGTGGGCGTCGGCGGTGACGAGCCGGTGGGTGCCGCCGGTACCGTCATGAGGCGCCCGGTCCTCATCCTCCTGGGACTGGGACTGGCAGGAGCCCTGACCGCCGTCGTGTGGCGCTCCACCCTGCCGACGCCGGCCGGGCTCAAGGACAGCGCCAAGGCCGCCCCCGACCTGCTGGCCGTCACGCTCTACCACGACCATGTCGTCACCATGGAGTTGACCGCCATCCTGCTCATCGTCGCCGCCGTCGGCGCCCTGACCCTCACCCACCGCCAGCGCATCCGGGCCCGGCTCAGCCAGCGGGCGGTGGCCGCGGGCAAGATGCAGGACTACGCCGCCAAGGGCGCCCACCCGGGCCAGAAGCCTATGCCCGGCGTCTACGCCTCCACCAACTCCGCCGCCGCCCCGGCCCTGGACGCCCAGGGCGAGGCCGTCGAGGAGTCGGTGCCCCGGGTCCTGCGGGCCCGCGGCCAGGGCCTGGAGCTGTCCGACGTCTCCCCGGAGATGGGACTGGCCCAGCGCTCGGGCACGATCGTCTCCCGCCTGGCCGGGGCCAGTGAGAATGGTCAGGCCGGTGGCCCTCGGGACGCCCGCCGCTCCGGGATGCCCTCCATGCCCGGCGCCGCCGCCCCCACCGTCAAGCAGCCCGTTCTCAGCGATGACGGGGCAGCCGACTCGGCCGCCCCGGAGCAGAAGGAGGAGAAGTGAGTCTCCCCATCACCGTCTACCTCATCCTGGCCGGGGTGCTGTTCACCCTGGGGGCACTCACGGTGCTGCTGCGCCGCAACGCCATCATCGAGCTCATGGGGGTTGAGCTCATGCTCAACTCCGTCAACCTCGTCCTGGTCACCTTCTCCCGGATCCACGGCAACCTCACCGGCCAGGTCTTCGCCTTCTTCGTCATGGTGGTGGCCGCCGCCGAGGTCGTGGTGGGTCTGAGCATCGTCGTATCCATCTTCCGCACCCGCAGGTCCACGTCGGTCGACGACGAGAACCTGCTCAAGAACTGAGGGGAGAGACCACCGACATGCTTCCCGCTCCTGTCACCGCCGTCGTGACGCCCCTGACCGAGGCCACCGGCCTGGCCTCCTGGGCCTGGCTGCTCATCGCCGTCCCCGCGGCCTCCGCCGCCTTCCTGCTGCTGGCCGGCCGCCGCTCCAACGCCTGGGGCCACTGGCTGGGCCTGGCCGCCTCCTTCGCCTCCGCCTGCCTGGGCGTGGGCATCCTCGTGCAGGTCCTGGGCCTGCCCGCTGAGGAGCGCGTCATCGGCCTGCCCCTCTACCACTGGTTCTCCGCCGGGAACCTGAGCGTCGACGTCGGACTGCGCCTGGACCCGCTGTCGCTGACCTTCGTCACCCTGGTCACCTGCGTCGGCTTCCTCATCCACCTGTACTCGGTGGCCTACATGGCCCACGACCGCGACCGGCGCCGCTTCTTCGCCTACCTCAACCTCTTCATCGCCGCGATGCTCACCCTGGTCCTGGGCGACTCCTACATCGTGCTCTTCGTCGGCTGGGAGGGCGTGGGCCTGGCCTCCTACCTGCTCATCGGCTTCTGGAACACCGCCGACGCCGACGCACCCCAGGGCGAGCAGGCCACCAGCCGTGAGAACGCCGCCGCCGCCAAGAAGGCCTTCATCATGAACCGCGTGGGCGACGTCGGCCTCCTGCTGGCCATGATGACGATGGTCGGCCAGGTCAGCTCGGTGTCCTTCGACGCCGTCTCCGCCTCGGCCCTCGACGGCTCGGTGTCCACCGGCTGGCTCACCGCCATCGGCTTCTTCCTGCTCCTGGCAGCCTGTGGTAAGTCCGCACAATTCCCCCTCCAGGCCTGGCTGGGTGACGCCATGGCCGGCCCCACGCCGGTCTCGGCCCTCATCCACGCCGCCACCATGGTCACCGCGGGCGTCTACCTCATGGTCCGCTCCGCCGCCGTCTTCGAGGGCGCCCCGAGCGCCCAGACGGCCGTGGCCGTCATCGGCGCCATCACCCTGCTGCTGGGGGCCGTCATCGGAAGCGCCAAGGACGACATGAAGAAGGTCCTGGCCGCCTCCACCATGAGCCAGATCGGCTACATGATGCTGGGCGCCGGGCTCGGCCCGATCGGCTACGCCTTCGCCATCTTCCACCTGCTCACCCACGGCTTCTTCAAGGCCCAGCTCTTCCTGGGGGCCGGCTCGGTCATGCACGCCATGGGCGACCAGGTCAACATGCGCCGCTTCGGCGGCCTGCGCGGCGCCATGACGATCACCTGGGTCACCATGGGCATCGGCTGGCTCGCCATCCTGGGGGTGCCGCCCTTCTCCGGCTTCTGGTCCAAGGACCGCCTCATCGAGGCCGCCTTCGTCGGCGAGGGCGCCAAGCCCTGGATCCTGGGAACCATCGCCCTGCTGGGCGCGGGCCTGACCGCCTTCTACATGTCCCGCCTGTTCTTCATGATCTTCCACGGCAAGCAGCGCTGGACCACTAAGGACGACCTGGAGGGCGAGGTCCACCCCCACGAGTCCGGCTGGCTCATGACCCTGCCGCTGATCGTCCTGTCCGTGTTCTCCGCCGGCCTGGGCGGGCTGCTGACCTACAACAACATGTTTGTCACCTGGCTGGAGCCGGTCACCGGTCACGCCGAGCACGGCGAGCCGGTCCTGCCGGCCACCGTCATCATGGGCGCCACCCTCGCCCTGGTCGTCGTCGGGGTCGTCGTGGCCTGGTGGATGTACGTGCGCCGTCCGGTGCCCGTCGTCCTGCAGCCGGCCAACCCCCTGGTGGAGGCCGCCCGCAAGGACATGTACCAGGACGCCGTCAACGAGGCCCTGGCCATGCGCACCGGCCAGGGACTGGTCCTGGCCACCGACGCCGTCGAGCGCTACGTCGTCGACGGCGCCATCGAGGGTGCCGCCGCGGGCACCGGCGCCCTGGGGCGCCTGACCCGCCGCACCGAGTCCGGGTACGTGCGCTCCTACGCCGGCTACATGCTGGCCGGAACGGTCCTCGTACTCATCGCCGTCCTGGCCGCCAGGTTCTGAGAGGACACGACACATGCCGACTCTTCCCGCATCGCTGCCCGTCCTGACCGTCATGGCGGTCACGCCGCTGGCCGGGGCGCTCCTGCTGTGGCTGGTCCCGCCGCTGCGCCGGCTCCACGCCCGCGCCGTGGGCCTCGTGTTCTCCCTGGCGGTCCTCGCCCTGGGCCTGTGGGCGCTGAGCGCCTTCGACCTGGCTCAAGCCAGCACCGTCCAGCTGTCCGACACCCACTCCTGGATCCCCGCCATCGGCGCCTCCTGGGCCCTGGGCGTCAACGGCCTGGGCCTGTCCATGGTGCTGCTGGGCGCCTTCGTCACGCCCCTGGTGCTGCTCGCCTCCTGGGGTGAGGTCCCCGCCGACCGGCAGGGCCTGTTCACCGGGCTCGTCCTGGCCCTGGAGTTCTTCGTCGTCGTCATCTTCTCGGCCCGGGACCTGCTGCTGTTCTACCTGTGCTTCGAGGCGATGCTCATCCCGGTGTACTTCCTCATCGGTTGCTTCGGCGGGCGGAATCGCCAGCGCGCCGCCCTGAAGTTCCTCCTGTACTCCCTGGCCGGCGGGCTCATCATGCTCATCGGTGTCATCGCCGTCTACCTGCACTCCGCCAAGAACGGCACCCCCAGCTTCCTCATCGACTCGGTGGCCGCCAACCTGCACGTGTCCACCTCCGCCGGTCACTGGATCTTCCTGACCTTCTTCATCGCCTTCGCCATCAAGGCACCGCTGGTCCCGGTCCACACCTGGCTGCCCGACACCGCCGAGCAGGCCACCCCGGGCACCTCGGTGCTGCTCATCGGCATCCTGGACAAGATCGGCACCTTCGGGATGATCACCCTGGTCCTGCCGATCTTCCCGGAGGCCTCCCGCTGGGCCGCCCCGGTGATCCTGGTCCTGGCGGTCGTCTCCATCATCTACGGGGGCCTGGCCGCCATCGCCCAGGACAACCTCTACCGGCTCATCTCCTACACCTCCGTGAGCCACTTCGGCTTCATGGTCCTGGGGATCTTCATCGGCAACCAGGTGGCCGCCAACGGCGCCATGGTCTACATGGTGGCCCACGGGCTGTCCATCGCCGGCCTCTACCTGGTCACCGGCTTCATGGCCCGGCGCACCGGGACGGTCGCCATCAGCGAGCTCGGCGGCATCGCCCGGGTCATGCCGCTGGTGGCCGGCACCTTCCTGGTCTCCGGCCTGGCCTCCATCGCCCTGCCGGGCCTGAGCGGATTCGTGCCCGAGTGGATGGTGCTCACCGGCACCTTCTCGGTCTCGCTGGCCCTGGGCGGTGCGGCCGTCGTCGGCGTCGTCATCGCCGCCGTCTACATGCTGCTGCCCTACCAGCGGGTCTTCACCGGGGCGCCCGCCCCCGAGCGCGTGGGCAGCCCCGACCTCGACGGGCGCGAGCGCCTCGTCGTCGTCCCCGTCATCGCCGCGATGCTCGCGCTCGGACTGGCCCCGGGCGTCCTGACGTCCGCCTTCGACGACGTCGCCCGGCAGGTCGCGCTCACGGTGACCACCTCCTCGCAGGCTGAGACCTCAGCCCGCGGCGCCGGCGACAGCCCCGATGCCGGCGGCGCGACTGACGCTCCCGCCGCCTCCACCGCTACGGAAGGGAACACCAAGTGAGCCCCTCAGCCACTGCCCCGATCGTCAACTGGGACGCCCTGACGCCGGTTCTCATCATCCTGGGCGCCGGTGTCCTGGGTGTCCTCGTGGAGGCCTTCATCGCCCGTCCCGCCCGCCTGGCCATCCAGTCCACGCTGAGCTTCCTGGCCATCCTGGCCTCCGGGGTCGCCCTGTTCCTGCGCTGGGGCGAGGTCAAGGCCGCCGGGGCCGCCGCCGCGGCTCTGCCCCAGTTCCAGCTCCCCAAGGGCTTCCTGCCGGGCGCCCGCATGTCCGCGGGCCTGACCGAGGATCCCTTCTCCATCGCCGCCCAGGGAATCCTCCTGGTCATCGGGCTGCTGGCCGTCCTGGTGATGGCCGACCGCACCTCTGTCGGCGACGGGGCCTTCGCGGCCCAGGCCGCCGACCGGCCCGGCAGCGCGGAGGAGAGCGAGTCCATCCTGGCCGGGTGGACCACGACCGAGATCTTCCCTCTGACCCTGTTCTCGCTGGGCGGCATGATGCTCTTCGGGGCAAGCAGCGACCTCATCACGCTGTTCGTCATCCTGGAGATGATCTCCCTGCCGCTGTACATCCTGGCGGCCACCGCCCGCCACCGCCGGCTCCTCAGCCAGGAGGCGGCGCTGAAGTACTTCGTGCTGGGGGCCTTCGCCTCCGCCTTCCTCCTCATGGGCTCGGCCCTGCTCTACGGGGTGGCCGGCGCCGTCGACTACAAGTCCCTGGGCGAGGCCGTGAGCAGCGCGGCGGGGCAGGACTGGCTCATCCTGGCCGGCCTCATGCTGGTGATCGTCGGCCTGCTGTTCAAGGTGGCGGCCGTGCCCTTCCACGCCTGGAGCCCGGACGTCTACCAGGGCGCCCCCACCCCGGTCACCGGGTTCATGGCCGCCGGGGTCAAGGCCGCCGCCTTCCTGGCCCTGGTGCGCTTCTACTACCTGATCGCCGGAGCCATGGGCTGGGACCTGGCCCCCGCCCTGTGGGCCGTGGCGGCACTGACCATGCTCCTGGGCACCGTCGTCGGGGTGGTCCAACGCGACGTCAAGCGCATGCTCGCCTACTCGGCCATCGCCCACGCCGGCTTCATGCTCATCGGGATCGGGGCCTACTCCAAGGCGGCGATCTCCGCGCTCAGCTTCTACGCCCTGACCTACGGGATCGCCACCGTGGGAGCCTTCGGCATCATCACCCTGGTGCGCTCCCACCGCGACGGCTCGGTGGGCGGTGAGGACGGCGACCTGGATGCCTTCAAGGGCCTGGGACGCCGCAGCCCCTGGGCGGCCGGTGCCATGACCGTCTTCCTGCTGTCCTTCGCCGGAGTGCCCCTGACGGCCGGCTTCATGGCCAAGTTCCGGCTCTTCGCCACCGGCCTGAGCGGCAGCGGGACGCCCTTCGTCATTCTCGCCGTCGTCTGCTCGGCCGTGACCGCCTTCTTCTACATGAGGCTCATCGTGCTCATGTTCTTTTATGAGCCCGACGGCGAGCGCGCCGTGGTCGTGGGCAGCCGCGGCCCGATCATCCTGGCGGTCAGCGTTGCGGTGATGGCCACAATCGGGCTGGGCATTTTGCCGCAGACCGCCTTCGACCTGTTCGACCAGACGGCTATGCTCCTTCCGTGATCGGATCACTGCCGCTGAGCGCCCCCGAGCTGGAGTCGCGCATCATCCCCGCCCTCCAGACCATTGAGGACCGCCTCATGGAGGTGGTCACCAGCGCCGACGAGACCATCAACCCGCCGACCTCGCACCTGGCCGAGGCCGGGGGCAAGCGCCTGCGCCCGGTCCTGGCCCTGCTGACCGCCCAGCTCGGCGACCAGGCCCTGGCCACCGGTGAGGAGATCCGCGACGCCGGGGTGGCCGTGGAGCTGACCCACATCGCCACCCTCTACCACGACGACGTCATGGACGAGGCCCCGCTGCGCCGCGGCGCCCCGAGCGCCCAGACCGTGTGGGGCAACTCCGCCGCCATCCTCACCGGCGACGTCCTCGTGGCCCGGGCCTCCCAGCTGGTGGCGGCCCTCGGCCCGGAGGCCGTCATGGCCCACGCCAAGACCTTCGAGCGCCTGTGCATGGGTCAGCTCCACGAGACCCTGCCACGCCCGGCAGGGACCGATCCGGTCGACCACTACATCCAGGTCCTGGCGGACAAGACCGGCTCCCTCATCGCAGTGTCCGCCCGCTACGGGGCGATGCTCACCGGTGCCGGGACGCGCACCGAGCAGATCGTGGAGGAGTTCGGCGAGCGGATCGGTGTGGCCTTCCAGCTGGCCGACGACGTCATCGACCTCATGAGCGACTCGGCCACCACCGGCAAGACCCCCGGCACCGACCTGCGCGAGGGAGTGGACACCATGCCGGTCCTCCTCCTGCGCAAGGCCCTGGCGGCCGGCGAGCTCGACGCCGCCGGCCAGGCGATCCTCTCGCGCCTGTCCACCGGCGACCTGTCCGATGACGCCTTCCTGTCCGACGTCGTCGCTCGCCTGCGCGAGCACCCCGTCCTGGCCCGTACCCGCGAGATGGCCATGGACTGGGCCGCTCAGGCAGTGGAGGGCCTGGAGGGCCTGGAGGAGGCCGTCCTTGACGGAACCCGGCAGCGCCTGGCTCAGGCTGGCATCGAGGGCGAGGCCGCCGCGGCGGCTATGACTGATGCCGGTGAGCGGGTGAGGCAGGTGCGTGCGGCCATGGAGGACTTCGCCCGCATCCTCGTGGACCGGGCCGCCTGAGCATCCGACCTGGGAGCTGATGAGGCCTCCCAACTCCCCATGACGTCCCGTGGCGAGTCGAGAAGATACGGGTCGTTTCCCAGCGTGTGAGATGGATCGCGGCGTATAGGGTGTCAGGTACGTGTTCCCAATGCGTTGAAAGGTCCTCGACATGTCGTCCTCGACGCCGCTGCCCCCTGATGCCTGTGCCCGACTGACCCGACGTGTTGTCCTGGCCCTGCCCGCCCTGGCCGGAGCGGGGGCCGTCCTGTCGGGGTGCGGGTTGCTCAAGAAAGGCGATACCGCCTCCTCTGGGAAGAGCTCGGGTGCCGCGTCCCCACGGGCGGTCGCGACTGCGACTGGTCCCCATGGCGGGGTGGTGCTCAGTACGGAGTATCAAGGTGCTCCGATGACGGTGGAGGTCGGGCCGGTCGCGGTGAAGGGAAAGTACACGGTGGCGAGGTTTCACATCTCTACCGACTCAAAAGAAGATGTGTACCTTTCCCAGGCATTCGCCCAACTGGAAAACGTCGGTACGACTGCTGATGTCCGGATGATGTCACTGGAGCAGAGTCTGGTCTACGTCGAGCTTGGAGGGAACACTGAAGACCTCTCCGGTGCGGTCACAAAAGGTGCCCCGAAGGATGCTTTCCCTGTTTTCGGCGCTCTGAATGATGGAGTGCATTCTGTGGAGATGCTGCTTCCCAACATGGGTGTTGTTGTCGGTGTTCCTGTGGTGAAGGAGTCGGAGGTGGATTTCAATGTCGATGACGTGATCGCTAAGGCCAACCTTCAGGGTTCCGACCCTGGTCCTTTCAAGCTCGAGCGGGCGACCGTGTCGATGGATGGGTCGTCGGATACGAAGCAGGATGAGAAGTCGACGACGGTGACGGTGGCTGGGGATGTCACGTTTGCGACAGACTCCGATCAGCTCTCGGCTCAGGCTGACAGTGTGTTGGCGACTGTGGTGGAGCAGATCAAGAAGTTTCCCTCTGGTGGAGAACTGACGATCACGGGCCATACCGATGATGTCGCTGATGACGCACACAACCAGGATCTGTCGGAGCGGCGGGCCAAGGCGGTGTCGGAGCGTCTCAAGAAGCTGACGGACTTGTCTGCGTGGAAGGAGTCGGTCTCAGGCAAGGGAGAGTCCTCGCCGCGGGTTCCGAACGACACTGACGAGCGCAGACAGATCAATCGCCGTGTGGAGATTACGCTGACGCCCTCTAAGGCCGCCGAATCCAGTGCGTCACCAAGTGCGAGTGAGGCACCGTCTCCGGCGACCGTGCCTGACCCGGCAGGCCCTGTAGGTAAGGGCCCCGAGGGTGTCGATGTGAAGGTCAGTGGTAAGACCATGCACATGACGATTGACCATGTAGTTAGAGTAGGGGGCTACCTGACTGGAAAGGTAGTTCTCACCTCTAGTGAGGCGGTCAGTATGCCGGTTGCTCCCTTCTCATTGCCGGGGAAGATGATGGAAATGCGCGGCCTGTCTGGAGTGTGGTATGTGAGCAGCTTAACCATCCTCAGTGGTGGGTTGAGGTATTTGGAAGCCGACTATGCGTACCCCAATGGGAATCGAGTTCCCTTGGCGAATAACTTTGTGTACAGTCTCGAGCCCGGGACTTCCCAGTCCCTCCCGGTTGTGTGGCCAGATGTCGGCGAGGATAGCATCACGATTGATATGCCGGCAGGTGAATATCTTTATACGAAAGAGCGAGTCGTCGCTCGCCTCACAGACATCCCGGTCGTCAGCGCGTAGTGGCCCGGTCACTTAGAAGGGTGGGGCTTGGTCGATGAGGGGTGCGAGTTGGAGGGTGTGGGCGGCTTTGGGGTAGGGGGTGGTCTCGTAGGCTCCGGCTCTCTGGCCGGGTTCGGGGCCGCGGGTCTCGAGGCGGGGGCTGGTACTGCCGTTGGTGTTGGTGCCGAAACGGGCGTGGTTGTGGGCCTGGTTGTCGAGTGCTCTGTCAAGGGCCCGGTTGAGGCGGTTGAGGATGTCGTGGCCGATCTGCTTGCTCAGGTCGGCTGGTACGACGGCGCCGGGGACGTGGTGCTGGTGGGGGCCGGTCTTGCGGGGCAGGCGGGTGATGGTGCCGTTGGGGTGGCGCTGGTAGACGGTCTTGTCGGGGGTGTGCCAGGACAGGATCCCGCCGGCCTGGTCTCGGGTGAGGGCCCATCCGGGGGTGTGCTTGAGGCGGTGGTGGGCCTCGCACAGGGTGGTGAGGTTATCCAGGCTGGTGTTCCCGCCCTGGCTCCAGGCGGTGAGGTGGTCGATGTCGCACCGCTCGGCGGGGGTCTGGCAGGTGGGGAAGACACAGGCCCGGTCGCGGGCGCGCACCAGGTCGGCCAGACCGGCCGGGGGACGGTACCTGGTGCGTCCCACGTCCACGACGGTGCCGCTTGCCGGGTCGGTGACCAGGCGCCTCCAGGTCCCGCCCGCGGCCAGGGCCCAGGCAGTCATAGCCGGCACCGCCACACTGCGCGCCCCAATGCGCACCTCCGCGACCTCAGCCGGCGAGGCGGCCGGCTGGGCGATGAGAGCAGTGGACAACGACGCGGCAGGCGAGGAGTCGTGAGCAGCCGAGCACGAGAAGGCGGGAGTAGCCGGGGCGGGTACAGGCAGACTCCTCCCATCAGTGGTGGGGTTGCGGCCGCCGGGATCGTGTTCGGCCGGCGCGTGATCGGCGGGGTCTTCTATTTGGGTCAGGCTGTCTGGGTCGGTGAGGCTGTTTAGGGGGATGGTGACCTGGACGTCGACATGGATGCCCGCTGGCAGGGCGAGGTGCCCGGTGCCTGAGGGAGTCCACCACGGGCTGGCAGACCCCACCAAGGAGCTCAAGCTGCTCAGGAGCCCTTCCAAGGGCACCCCGTCAGGCAGTAGACGGCCCAGGGAGGTAGAACGCCTAGGAGGAGCTAAGGAGGTAGGCACTGGACCCAGCTCACTCAAACCATCAAGACCACCACCAAAGCCACCGGCGCTGCCCAGACCGTCACTACCGTCAGTGCCGCCACTGGTGCCGTCGTCGGGGGCTTGCATGGGTCTGTGGTAGGCGGCTTGCTGGCTGGTGCGTAGTGTGGACAGGGTCATGGCGGTGATGGCGTCGGCGCGTAGCTGGGCTGGTGTGCGTTGCTCACCGCAGGCCCTGGCGCTGGCGGCGATCGCGTCCAGGGTCGCGTCCAGCAGCAGCGCGTCCATGGTCGGCAGCAGCAGACGGACCTGGGACATGCCCTCGCCGGCGGGCCTGGGACGCGACACGCACCGCCTGGAGACATTGACTCGCACCCGCTCGGCGTGTCCGGTGGGGTCTGTCTCCATCAGGGCCCGCTCAATGTCGCGTCCCACCTGGGACACGCTGCGCCTGGGCGCCTGGGGCAGGACCCGCTCCTGAACGGCCAGCGCCACCGGAGCCGGCACGCCCTCCAGGCGGCGAGTCACCAAGGACGCCTTGGCCGCGTCCAGCACCCCGCACCGCTCCATGACCTCAGTGGGGTTAAAGCCCATGTCCATCAGGGCGCTGCCGTGATCCACGATCTGCCCGGCCCGACTCCGGGACACCCCCAGGCGGGCCGACAGCAGGCAGGTGGTGTTGAACCGGCGCTCCTCAAAACCCACCACCGACGAGACCCGACCATCCGGACCCCACTGACCCGGATGAGCAGACAGTTCACCACAAGCGGTCAGACACGCCGCCGCCAGGGACTGACCCCACGACGCCCACGCCGCCAGACGGTGACAGGCCGCCACCAGCTCACCCAAACCCACAGCCCCCAGGCCCATGATCCCCGAGACGCCGGCCTCCTCCACAGACACGACCCGACACCTCTCAGCGCCAGCCACCAGTGCCGCATCGTCCCCGCTGTCACCAGCGAACAGGGTCGGTGCCGCATCGCCGTCAGCGACGGAGCCCTCACCACCGCCGCCGTTGTCGTTGGGGTTCTGGGTGGTGACCAGCAGGCGGGCCAGCAGCCCCTCCACCACACCGGCCAGCTCACCGCCAGCGGCCAAGGACCCCAGCAGACCCGCCACCTCCTCAGCGCAGCCCACAGCTTCCAGCGACACGTCCTGGGCAGGTGCGCTCAGCGTCCGGGCCGCACCGCCGGCCGGGACGCGAGGAAGCACACCGCCTTCGAACATATGTACAGTATAGCCCGACTCCCCGCTCCCCGCACGCTGAGGCAGCCACCCAGAATCACCGGCACAGCAACGAAAACCCGACGGCGCCGACCTTCCTGACCGAAGGTGCACAGAAACCTGGCGACACTCGCAACCAGGCCTCACACCCGCACCCCAAATCCGCCCAGCCGAGCCGGCTAACCGGCCCGGGTGAGCCAGCTCAGGGACACAGGTTCGGAAAGGCCAGGTGCGGGGACATGGGTACAGGAGGGCCGGGTGCGCGGATACAGGTTCGGAAGGGTCGGGTGCGGGTGAGCAGGTGCGGGTAGGCCAGTTCAAGGATGCAGGTTCGAGGCGCTCGGCACGGGCGATCCGGTTCAGGACGTTCGGTTCGGACGGCTCACCCTGCTCTTCTAAACCCGCCTCTCGCTCCCACCCCCTCCCCGACGTGACGCGGCTCAAAGCCGCGTTGTTGCCCACACCCTGGGGGAGCCCCTGCCTTCCTCCATAGACTGTGGCGCGGTACCCCGCCGTCATCGCCGTCGCCCCGGACCGGAACAACCGGTTCTCCCGGCGGCGGGAACGCGGGTGCCACGTCCACGTCCCCTGAAACAGGAACGAAGAACAGTGAACGCACGTCCTCTCAATGTCGCCGTCATCGGAGCAGGCCCCGCAGGCATCTACGCCTCGGACATCCTCTCGAAGTCGGGCATGGAGGTCTGTATCGACCTGTTCGAGCGGCTTCCTGCGCCCTACGGGCTGGTGCGCTACGGCGTCGCCCCCGACCACCCGCGCATCAAGCAGATCATCGTGGCCCTCTACAAGATCCTCCAGCGCGGGGATATCCGGCTCATCGGCAACGTCGAGGTCGGCCGTGACATCTCGGTGGCCGAGCTCCAGGAGCACTATGACGCCATCATCTTCTCCACCGGAGCCGACACTGACGCCCCCCTCGACATCCCCGGTGTCGACGCCCCAGAGTGCTACGGCGGCGCCGACTTCGTCTCGTGGTACGACGGGCACCCCGACCACCCGCGTACCTGGGACCTGAGTGCCAAGGAGGTCGCCGTCATCGGCGTCGGCAATGTCGCACTGGACATCGCCCGCGTCCTGGCCAAGCATGCCGACGACCTCATGACCACTGAGATCCCCGCGAACGTGGCCGCCACCCTTCAGCAGTCCCCGGTCACCGACGTGCACGTCTTCGGTCGCCGTGGTCCGGCTCAGGTGAAGTTCACCCCGCTGGAGCTGCGCGAGCTCGGCAAGCAGGCCGACGTCGACGTCCTCGTCGACGAGGAGGACTTCGAGTACGACGAGGGCTCGCAGGCGGCCCTGGCCTCCTCCAACCAGCAGCGACAGGTCGTCAAGGCCCTTGAGGGATACGCGATGCAGGAGCCGGAGGATCTCACCGCCTCCCACCGCATCCACATCCACCTCTTCTCGGCGCCCCACGAGGTCCTCACCGACGACGACGGCCACGTCGTCGGCCTGCGCACCGAGCGCACCCGCCTGACCGGCGACGGCAACGTCACCGGCACCGGCGAGTACCGCGACTGGCCCGTCCAGGCCGTCTACCGCGCCGTCGGATACGCCTCCAGCGCCATCGAGGGCCTCCCCTTCGACGCCGAGCGGCACGTCGTCCCCAACGAGGGCGGCCGCGTCCTCGGCGAGGACGGCAAGCCCCTGACCGGCCTGTACGCCACCGGCTGGATCCGTCGCGGCCCCGTGGGCCTCATCGGCTCCACCAAGTCCGACGCGCAGGAGACCATCACCAACCTCGTGGCCGACGCCAACGCCGGCCTGCTGCACGCCGAGACCAGCGACGAGGCCCAGGTCGGTCACGACGCCATCATCGCCCTGCTGGAGTCCCGCGGCATCCCCTTCACCAACTGGGAGGGCTGGGAGCTGCTGGACGCCTACGAGCGCGAGCTCGGTGAGGGCTACGGTGAGGTCGTCGTCACCGGAGGGGCCTCCAAGCCGCGCGAGCGCGTCAAGGTCGTCTCCCGCGATGCCATGACCGCGATCTCCCGCTCCACCGAGGTTCCCGAGGACCTCATCGGCCAGCCCGAGGCGGGTCGCGTCCCCGAGCGCGTCGCCCACCGCCTGGCCGACTGAGCCGAGCACGGTCTACGGCTCAAGCCCAGCCGACATCGCATCACCCGTCCGGCACCGGTCCCCGCGGCCGGTGCCGGACGGGCGTCGTCACCGACACGGAGAGGAAGAAGCCCGATGAGAACCCGTCGCGTCCGCTTCGCCAGCGGAACCGGCCGCTGGGCGCGTGACCTCTACCTGCGCGCCTTCCCCGAGGATGAGCGCATTCCCTGGGCGCTCATCCGCCTGCTCAGCCTGCGGCGCGGCGTCGACCTCGTCGCCTGGTGGGACCAGCCCGCTGGACCGACCCGTGCGGCCCGCCCGGATCCTGTCGCCCTGACCTGGACCGTGCGCCGCCCCGGCTCCCGTCTGCTCTTCCTCTTCTACCTCGCCGTCGACGACGACGCCCGCGGCCGCGGCGTGGGCACCCGTCTCCTGGCCGAGCTCGAGCGCCGTCACCCCGGCTGCACCATCGTCCTGGACATCGAGCCCGTCATTGCCGAGGCTGACAACGCCGAGCAGCGCCGCCGTCGGTTCTCCTTCTACGAGCGCTCCGGCTTCCGCGACACCGGGTACTCGGTCCTGGACTCGACGGGGGAGTACTGGACCCTCGTGCGTGAGGCGCCGGGAACCACCTTCGACCCCGACGACTTCCGCGATGCCCTGCGCTGCCTGGACTGCGGCCTCATCACCGCGCGAGTGGTCCCGCGCGGCTGAGCCCGCGCCCGTTCGAGCCGCACGGATCCTCGCCGTTGTTCCTCGATCCGCCAATGGCCGCACGCGCCGGTGGACATAGGTGGGACACAGGTTCATCCCATAGTCTCCCCCCATGACAAGGACTCACCACTACAACGGTCTCAAGACCGCCGTCCTCCTGGGCGGCATGTGGAGCCTGCTTCTTCTGCTCGGCTACGTGCTGGCCCGGGGGACCGGCTCCGCCATCTGGCTGGTCATCGCGCCGGTCATCGGCCTGGCGCAGACCGCCTTCGGCTTCTGGAACTCCGACAAGATCGCGGTGCGCTCCATGGGCGCCATCGAGGTCACCGAGGCCCAGCAGCCCCAGATGTACGCCATCGTGCGTGAGCTCTCCGCCGCTGCCGGCCAGCCCATGCCGCGCCTCTACGTGGCCCCCACGATGAGCCCCAACGCCTTCGCCACCGGCCGCAGCCCCTCGCACGCCGCCGTGTGCTGCACGCAGGGCATCCTCCAGCTCCTCAACGAGCGCGAGCTGCGCGGCGTCCTGGGCCACGAGCTCTCCCACGTCTACAACCGCGACATCCTCACCTCCTCGGTGGCCGCGGGCATCGCCGGCGTCATCTCCTCCATGGTCACCATGGCCATGTGGTTCGGCGGCGGCAACCGGCGCGACCGGGACGGCGGCAACATCATCGCCGTCCTGCTGCTGGCCCTCCTGGCGCCCCTGGCCGCCGCCATCACCCAGTTCGCCATCTCCCGGACCCGCGAGTACGACGCCGACCACGACGGCGCCGAGCTCACCCAGGACCCGCTCGCCCTGGCCAGCGCGCTCAGCAAGCTCGAGTCCGGCATCTCACGCGTGCCCATGGGGCAGGACCCGCGCCTCGAACCGGTCTCCTCCATGATGATCGCCAACCCCTTCGGGAGCCTACGCAACCTCTTCGCCACCCACCCGCCCATGGATAAGCGCATCGCCCGCCTCGAGCAGATGGCCGGGTACTGACGGGATGCCCCTGACCGTCGTCGGCGGACTACCGGCAGTCGGCAAGACCTCCGTCTGCCGGGAGATCCTGCGCCTGCAGGCCGAGGTGCAGCCGCAGAGCCGGCCGCCGACCTGGCTGCGCATTGACACTATTGAGCAGGCCCTGAGGGACAGTGGCGAAATGCTTCCCGGCATGCCCGGAGGTGCTGGCTACTACGTGGCTGCCGCTGTGGCCCGGGACGCCCTGGCCTCGGGCGGGGAGGTCCTGGTCGAGTGCGTCAACCCGCTGCCCCTCACCCGCCGCCTGTGGGAGGAGACGGCCTCAGCCGTGGACGCAGGGTTTCTCGCCGTCGAGCTCATCTGCTCCGATAGGGCCGAGCACCGCCGCCGCGCCCAGCAGCGGGTCAGCGACATCAAGGGACTCGAGCTTCCAGGGTGGCAGGAGATCACGCACCGTGATTACGTCCCTTGGCCCGAGGCCGACCTCCGCCTCGACACCGCCCGTCTCACCGCCACGGAGGCCGCCCGGGCCATCATCGGCCTGCACCTCGCGGATGGAACCCGATGACGGTGGACAGGGGAATGGACACTCCACCTCCCACTGGAACCGACGACGACATCGCCCCACGCATCAGGGCCGCCGTCGACGCCGGTGAGCTGCGCGGCGTGACGGGTGGGCCGGTCGAGCGGCTGGGGGCCGGCGAGAGCTACACCGCCTGGAGAATCGGCTCCGGGGAGCAGGCCCGGGTCCTGCGCCTTCCGCGACTCCCGCCCCATGACCTGCCCCGCCCCATGGAGACCGAGTACGAGGTCCTCAGGCGCGTCCCGCCCGAGCTGGGAACCAGCGCCGTCGCCCTGGAGTTCAGTAGCGACAACCCGCTGGGCACCCCCTACATGGTGACCACCCACGTCCCCGGTCGGGCCTTGCGCGCCACCGACTGGAACCCACGGCTCGCCACCGCCCTCGCCCACCAGATCGCCCGCCTCCATGCGGCCTTCGCGGCCGGTCCTGCGCCGTCGGCCGGGAGCGTGCCGAGCGCCTGCGAGCAGGGGGAGGAGCTGCTAACCTGGTGGGGAGCGCACCACCCGGAGACACTTGCCGACCCCCGCGTCCGTGCACTCCTGCCCGCCTGGCGTCGCGAGCTCGCCCGCCTCGCCCCGGCCTTCGAGACGGTCCCCACCCACCCGCTCA
>CAJZFF010000003.1 GCA_915069725.1 uncultured Actinomyces sp. | reverse complement strand
GGCGGCCTTCCTGTTCCCAGGAGTGCCGCCGTCGGAGCCGTCAGTCGAGGTAGTCCTTGTACAGAGGCGTGGTCAGGTAACGCTCTCCGGTGTCCGGCAGGACGGTGACGATGGTCTTGCCCTCGAACTCAGGGCGCCTGGCCAGCTCGCTGGCGGCGGCCAGAGCGGCGCCCGAGGAGATTCCCACCAGAAGGCCCTCCTCCGCAGCGGCTCGGCGAGCGTAGGTGATGGCGACGTCGGACTCGATGTGGAGCAGCTCGTCCCAGATGCCCTGGTCAAGGATCTCGGGAACCACGTTGGGGCCCAGGCCCTGGATCTTGTGGGGAGCGGCCTGGCCCTCGCTCAGCAGCGGGGACTCGGAGGGCTCGACACCGTAGATCTTCACGCCGGGCTTCTCCTGGCGCAGTACCTGGCCCACTCCGGTCAGCGTGCCCCCGGTGCCGATACCGGCCACGAAGACGTCGATGTCGCCCCCGGTCTGCTCCAGGATCTCCCTGGCCGTGGTCTCGCGGTGAACCTTGGGGTTGGCCGGGTTGGCGAACTGGGAGGCGAGGATCGAGTTGGGGGTGGCGGCCTGGATCTCCTCGGCCCGCTTGACCGCTCCGGCGACGCCGCCCTCGGTGGTCAGCACCAGCTCCGCACCGAAGGCGCGCATGATGGCCCGGCGCTCCTTGGACATGGTCTCGGGCATGGTGATGATGACCTTGTATCCCAGGGCCGCTCCCACCATGGCCAGGCCGACGCCGGTGTTCCCGGAGGTCGCCTCCACGATGGTGCCACCGGGCTTGAGGTCACCGGAGGCCTCCGCGGCGCGCACGATGGACAGGGCGATGCGGTCCTTGACCGAGGCGGCCGGCTCGAAGGCCTCCACCTTGGCCAGGACGGTGGCGGGGGCGCCGTCGGTGACGCGGTTGATGCGGACCAGGGGGGTGTTGCCGACCAGAGCGGTTGCGTCGGGTGCGTACGTCATAGTGATGTCCTTCGAGTGTGGGTTGGGTGAGTCCTGCGGTGATGGCGACCGGCGGTGCCGCGTGATGAGGCGACGTCGGGCCCGTGGGGACTCGTGAGAGAAAAAGAAGTGGGACGGTCCGCGTCCGTCAGAGGGCCACGTCATGAGGAGTGGCTCGAACAGCAGGGATGGCCGCCTGCTCCGGGAGCGCCGGGCATGCGCGCAGCGGTACGCGCACAGATGTCGTGGCCTGGCGCCCTACCGACACCGGCAGCAGCAGCACGCGGGCGCGATGGGCATGGAGGGCGAGGACATGGTGCGCATGACGGTCTTAACCATCATGGGTCCTCCTTAGTTCCTCACGGCGACTGGCTGCGCCTACCTGGGCGTGAACTGCTCATCCGGAGCGTGGTGCCCCGGCCGATGGTTGAACCCTACCCCGCCTCCGACGGTGATCGCCACATCCATCCGGTATCTGCTCGCATCGTGGTCGTGAGTGCGGCCGAGTCCGCGGGTGCCTGGTAGGCGTATCCGGGGGAGAGGGGGTTCTCGACCCTGGGCTTCAGGCCGGGGGCACAGGGACCTCGACCAGTCGGCTCCCGGCAGGTTCTGCCGCCCCCTCGCCGCGGGTCAGGGCCGCCAGCGGGGCGTGCAGGAGCTCAGGGTCGGCGCAGGACGTGGCCAGCACGAGGACCGCGTGGGTCGGTCCCCAGATCGTCTCCTCGACGTGAATGGTCGGGGCCGGGGTGGCCGTCCCGCCCTCCGCTGTCGGCCCCGATGCTGCGGTGGGGTTGCGGGAGCGCAGCTCCGCCTCGATCCTGCCGGCCTGGGCCACCGGGACCCGCAGGTCCCACAGATGAAGCCGGGTCAGGGTGACCCGTGCAGCCGCCCGCAGCGCCTGAGCGGTCGCCTCGGAGTAGGCGCGCACCAGTCCGCCGGTACCCAGGAGCGTTCCGCCGAAGTAACGGGTGACGACGACGGTCGTGTTGGCCAGTCCCGTTCCCCTCAGGACGTCGAGCATGGGCTGGCCGGCCGTGCCGGAGGGCTCGCCGTCGTCGTTGGAGCGCTCGGTGGGTGGGGGCGGGGCGGCCAGGGCGTGTCCGTCGGAGAGGTCGGTGAGCGTCAGCGCCGAGCAGTGGTGGCGCGCGTCGGGGTAGGTGGAGCGCACCTCCGCGATGAAGCTGCGGGCCTCGTCCATGGAGTCCGTGCGGCAGGTGCGTGCCAGGAAGTGGGACTTCTTGATCTCCAGGTCGATCTCGGGCTGCTCGCCGCGGGCCAGGGTGATGAGTCCGGGGGATGGTTGCTCCTGAGACGGCTGCTGCGATGGTGTGCGAGGGGCGTGCGGGGCCATGGAGGGATCCTCGCACGGGGTGGACTCGGGACCGATGTCACACGCCTTGATGCGGTCTTGGACTGGAAGCGGTCCGTGAGATGTCGTTATGGTGTCCCTCGGTCCAGTTTCGAGGGGTCGTCCGATCCCCAAGGTTCATGAGAGAGGAGCGGGCCCATGGCAGTGCCGAAGCGGAAGATGTCCCGCAGCAACACCCGCAACCGCCGCTCACAGTGGAAGGCCAAGCTCACCGAGCTCACCACCGTCCGCGTCCAGGGCCGCGAGATCTCCGTCCCTCGCCGTCTGGCGCGGGCCTACAAGGAGGGCCTCATCGAGCAGTGAGGCTGCTGGTGGAGGGGTGAAACCCTTCATCCATGCGGGTGTAGCTCAATGGTAGAGCCTCTGCCTTCCAAGCAGATTGCGCGGGTTCGATTCCCGTCACCCGCTCTGTGAGCCGAAAGGGGCCGCTCCTCGGCGGTCCCTTTCGTCACGTCACGGGCTGTGGCGCAGTTTGGTAGCGCACCTGCTTTGGGAGCAGGGGGCCGCGGGTTCAAATCCCGCCAGCCCGACTTTTCATCCCGAGGGCGATCGTGCCGTGTGGGCGGAGTGCTGGCGCCGGGCGAGCGCGCGGGCGCAACCGCGGGACGGGGCTATACGCTGAGGGCATGCCCTCGTATCGATCGATTCTCACGGTGTCCATGCTCAAGGCTGGGCACGATCCCGGGGACGTCGAGTCCGCCGCACGGGACGCCGTGCGCCGGACGACCGTTCTGGAGGCCTTTCAGGTCGACGTCGTGCGCGGTGAGCCTCGGGTGACGGTCCGTTTCACGGGTTCTGACGACGCCGAGGCCCGAGACGTGCACGCACGCGTCCTCGAGACGATCGGTTCGGTCGCGCACATCGAGCGTGCCTGGCCGGCCATCGTTGTCGGAGGACGGAGTGTGCCGATAGGGGAGGGGCCGTGACGGACGATGACCCTGTGTCCAGAGTCATGCACCAGGTACGGACGCATCATCGATCCCACTGGCCGTTTGCCCTAAGATGGCACGGATTGACGCCACAGACGCGCGTCCGCCGAACACTACCGAACGCTTCGGTGTTACCGCAGAACTCAGACCTTGGGAGCAACCCCCGTGAAGACCACTGTCGAGAATCTTGACCCCAGTCGCATCAAGCTGACCGTTGAGGTCCCCTATGAGGAGCTCAAGCCCAGCCTGGATGCCGCATACAAGGAGATCGGTTCCCAGATCCAGGTCCCCGGCTTCCGTCGTGGTCACGTCCCCAACCGGGTCATCGACCAGCGCGTCGGCCGCGGGACCGTCATCCAGGAGGCCGTCAACAACAAGCTCTCCGACTTCTACCGGGACGCCATCACCGAGGCCGAGCGGGTCCCCATGCTCCAGCCCGAGGTCGACGTCGTCGAGCTGCCCAACGCCACCGGAGAGAACGGCGGCCAGCTGGCCTTCACCGCCGAAGTCACTGTTCGCCCCGTCATCGAGCTGCCGGACCTGAGCAAGGCCAAGCTGACCGTGGACGCCGTCGAGGTCACCGATGAGGACGTCGACACCGAGCTGGACAACCTGCGTGCCCGCTTCGGCTCTCTGAAGTCCGTGGGCCGCAAGGCCAAGACCGGTGACTTCGTCACCATCGACCTCAAGGCCGTCATCGACGGCGAGGAGGTCGACTCCATCTCCGGCGTCTCCTACGAGATCGGCAAGGGCAACATGCTCAAGGGCCTGGACACCGCCCTGCGCGGTCTGAAGACCGACGAGTCCGCCACCTTCACCACCGAGCTGGCCGGCGGGGAGCACGCCGGTGAGCAGGCCGAGGTCACGGTGACCGCCACTGCCGTCAAGCAGCGTGAGCTGCCCAAGGTCGACGACGAGTTCGCCCAGCTCGCCTCCGAGTTCGACACCGTCGAGGAGCTGCGCGAGGACCTCGTCAAGCAGGTCACCGAGCGCAAGACCGGCGAGCAGGCGGTCGCCGCCCGTGACGCCCTCCTCGAGCACCTGCGCAGCGAGGTCGCCTTCGACGTCCCCGAGGCCGTTGTCGAGGCCGAGGTCGCCCAGCACCTGCGGGCCGAGGGCAAGGACGGCGACGAGGAGCACGCCAAGGAGATTCGCGAGGACATCGTCAACGGTGTGCGCGACCAGATCATCCTCGATGTCCTGGCTGAGGACCTCAAGGTCGGTGTGGCGCAGGACGAGCTGCTGGAGTTCCTCTTCCAGACCGCCCAGCAGTACGGCATGGAGCCCGCCCAGTTCCTCCAGGGTGCTCAGCAGGCCGGACAGATTCCCGCCTTCGTCTCCGAGGTCGCTCGCAACAAGTCTCTGGCCATGGCGCTGCGCCAGGCAGCGGTGGTTGACTCCAAGGGTGAGACCGTGGACCTGTCCGCCTTCATCGGCTCCGACGAGGACGACGCCGCCGCGGCAGCTCAGGCCGCAGCCGTCGCCGCTGCGCAGGACGCCGACTCCGCTGAGGGCGAGGACGCCGAGTGAGCCCATGGCGCTCAAGGTGCGTATGAGCTGAGGCGAGTTCACGCTCATACGGGACGCCCAAGCTGAACAGACGGGCCCACCTTCTTCTGGAAGGTGGGCCCGTTGCCGTGCGGGGGAGTGTTGCCGGGACGACCTCTCCCGCGTTGGCCGGGATGCGTCCCGGATGACGATCAGCCCGCTGTGACGAGGTCCTTGCGCTTGGGGCGAATGACTCCGAAATTGCGCTCAGGAATCGCCATCTTGAAATAGTAGGCGACCCCGATCGGAACCACGATGAGACTGACGAAGAGGCAGTAGAAGGGCTGGAAGATCAGCCACTTATTTCCGTGGTCCCAGTGAAGCCACACGATAGCGGCGTAGTAGATGAACAGTGCCAGAAGAAGTGTCCACCCAGGATTGACGACGGCTATCCACCTGAGCACGAACATGCTGATGACCACGATGCCGCTGTACAGCCACAGGAAGGGATGCTGGAAGACGAATCTGAAGTTGACGATGAAAAGTCTGAAGGAACCGCCGCTCCACGCGATCCGCTGGCGCCACCAGGAGTACAGTGTGTCGGGTGCGTTGGTATTGACGTGGGCAAGAATGTGAACGGCCTTGTATCCCAGTGCGTCTCCGATAATCCCGGACTCGATGTCATTGCCCTGGAAGAACAGTGAGTGACGGGCCATGATCTGGCGCATGACGTCGGTCTTGCCGATGTGAAGGGCACCGCTGAGCAGCCACGGCATGATTCTGCGTGCGCGCATCGAGACCACGTACTCGTGGCGCTGCATCTGGACGATGAAGGGCCCCTTCTTCTGAGGCACGATGGTGACTGAGGCGAAGTCGGCTCTATTGGCCACCAGGGCGCCGATGATATGGGTCAGCGGCTCCTGCGCCGTAGTATCGGCGTCAAGGCAGACGATGTAGGAGTTGAGGGGGGCGGCCAGCAGTGCGTCGCGGACAACCGTGTCCCGGGTGATTCCCGAGGTGCTCCGCTTGCGACCCACCTTGCGTGGGACGTAGTTGCTGCGGAAGATTCTGAACCCGTAGCGAATGGCGATGTCCTCAAGGTCGCGGTAGAACTCTTCTGACTCGCCAGAGGTGGTGCACAGGACTACTCGATCTCCATAGGGGCGCAGATAATCCGCGTTCTGCAAGTACTTGACATTACCGTAGATCGGTACCAGGACGCTGAAGTCGTCCGAGGTGATGTTCGGATTCAGCTCCACAGCTTTATACCATTTCGAGGTGATGCCGGCCCAGATGTCGATTCCGATCCAGAACAGGATTCCCACCAGCAGGGTAATGACGATCATGCAGTGGTCCTCTCTGATGCATGGAGTTGTGCGAACGTGCTGAACACGAGTAGCCCCTTACTGGGTGGTGCGGCAAGCGGAAAAGACGTGTTGTTCGAGCAGGGACGGGGTTATTGAATTGTGAAAGAATATGGCTGACTGACGGCGGAGTGAAGCCTGGGCTGGAGGGTTTTGGTGTCGTCAGGCAGGCGGGCACCCCAATGCGATCGGTCGGATAAATTCGATGGTGCCACGCCGCCCTCACCGATGCCACGGTGTGGGAAGCGGGTCACGTCAAGATCTCGGGCGCCTACAACCTAACCGATGGAAGGTTTAGTTTTCCTACAAGAGGGCGTGAGTTGGCTTACCGTCGTCTCGAGCTTGCGGATTCGAGTGATCCCCGACACTGGGCGCGATACGTCAGATGGTGCCTGGTCGTCCGCCGTCTGTGCTGCGGCCGGATGAGGTGCTTGGCTTAGTGGATTTCACAAGGAAACGGGGTGGGGGCGAAGGCTCAGTGCTTCGCTCCCACCCCGCCCGGTGGTGGCCGTCAACCTGACGGCTCCCGATCGGTATGCGGTTGCCCGCTCCCGGGCTACTTTTCGTTCGCTGCTGCTGCCTTGTCGACGTCGACCATCACCAGCTGCATGCGGCACGGCGTCACGGCCGTCAGTGCGTGACGGTCGCCGGGTGCCAGGTAGATGACGTCCCCGGCGCCCATCCTCTCGGTGCGCTCGCCGATGGAGAAGTCCATCTCGCCCTCCAGGAGCGTGACGATCACCGCCCTGGGGGAGGAGTGCTCGGTGAGGACCTGGCCGGCGTCGAAGGTGAAGACGACGGTGCGCAGGATCTCGTTGTTGACGACGACCCGCGAGGTGGTCGCCTCCTCGGAGACGGGCAGGGCGGCGTTGAGGCCGAGTCGGAACAGGGACTCGGTGGAGGGGGTGCTGGACGAGGGGGACATGTGTGCTCCTACGGTGTTGGGTGGACAGGACTGTGAGGGTTGTGGGGCTGTGAGGGCTGGGCCGGGCATGCCATGAGGTGACGGCGTGCCGGCGTCGGATAATGCTGTCATGGCAGACAGTACTGGTGACAAGAGCGAAGGGTACGATCTGCCGAGGTACTGACCGTCGGGGAAGGTGTCGTGATCGGCAGGAGGCTCGAGGCGCGACGCCTCCGCGACGCCTCGTGGCCGTCACACCTGCGCCGTGGGCGAAAAGGGTGCGATGGCGGGCATGGTGGCCGAGGGGGTCGCGTTAGCGTTGGTGACACCGACCATGAGAGGACTGACGTGAGCGAGCTCTACACACCCGCTGCGGTCGCCCCTCCCCAGGCAGCCGACGCCGCAGGCGCGGGTCTGGGGTTGACCGACTCCATCTACAACCGCCTCCTCAAGGAGCGCATCATCTGGCTCGGCTCCGAGGTGCGTGACGACAACGCCAACGCCATCTGTGCCCAGATGCTGCTGCTGGCCGCCGAGGATCCCGAGCGGGACATCTACCTCTACATCAACAGCCCCGGCGGCTCGGTGACCGCCGGCATGGCCATCTACGACACCATGCAGTACGTCCAGCCCGACGTCGCTACCGTGGCCACGGGGTTGGCCGCCTCCATGGGGCAGCACCTGCTGTCTGCCGGCGCCAAGGGCAAGCGCTATCTCACCCCTCATGCCCGCGTGCTCATGCACCAGCCCTCCGGTGGTGCCGGGGGCTCGGCAACCGACATCCGCATCAACGCTGACCTCATCATCAAGATGAAGCAGGAGCTCGCTGAGATCACCGCGGCCAACACCGGGCACACGGTGGAGGAGATCATTGCCGACTCCGACCGCGACCACTGGTTCTCGGCCCAGGAGGCCCTGGAGTACGGATTCGTCGACCACATCGTGCGCTCCAGCCGGGAGATCGGCAAGCAGAACGGAGACAACTGACATGTCCTCGACCCGTCCCTACTTCGAGGCCATCGCCCGCCAGGCCGGTACCATGCCGCAGGCCCGCTACGTGCTGCCCCAGTTCGAGGAGCGCACCGCCTACGGCTTCAAGCGTCAGGATCCCTACGCCAAGCTCTTCGAGGACCGCATCGTCTTCATGGGTGTCCAGGTCGACGACGCCTCCGCCGACGACATCATGGCTCAGCTCCTGGTCCTGGAGTCCCAGGACCCAGACGGCCTCATCACCATGTACATCAACAGCCCCGGCGGATCCTTCACGGCGCTGACGGCCATCTACGACACCATGCAGTACATCAAGCCGCAGGTGCAGACCGTCTGCCTGGGGCAGGCGGCCTCCGCCGCCGCCGTGCTCCTGGCCGCCGGTAGTGAGGGCAAGCGCCTGGCCCTGCCCAATGCGCGCGTCCTCATCCATCAGCCCGCCATGGAGGGGATGCAGGGCCAGGCCAGCGACATCGAGATCGTTGCCGACGAGATCGACCGCATGCGCTCCTGGCTGGAGGACACCCTGGCCGCGCATACCGGACGGGACCGCGAGAAGATCCACGCCGACCTCGAGCGCGACAAGATTCTCACGGCCGCCGCCGCCAAGGAGTACGGGATCGTGGACCAGGTGCTCACGTCCCGCAAGGCGCCGGCCTCTCCGCACTCCTCCTGAGGGGTGCCGGGATGCAGGTCGGGCCGTCGGTGCCGTGCTGACGCCGTGTGTGGCGCTCCCTCCCGTGGCCGGTGGGAGCGCCACGCACGCAGCGGTGGAAATAAGTCCAGCAAACCCTGGCAGCGTGGCGCCCAACGTGGCATATTGCGGACTGGACACGCCGCCATGCCCTCGGCGCACCTGCCGTCTGAGCCCGTAGGCTGACGCAGGACCGCCCGGGTGCGGGGGGCCGATGACGAACCTGGAGGAAACTGTGGCACGTAACGCTGAGAGTGTGGATCTGCTCAAGTGCTCCTTCTGCGGCAAGAGCCAGAAGCAGGTCAAGAAGCTCATCGCCGGGCCCGGTGTCTACATCTGCGACGAGTGCATCGAGCTGTGCAATGAGATCGTCGACGAGGAGCTGAGTGACTCTGGCGCCGGAGTTCCTCTCGAGCTGCCCAAGCCCCAGGAGATCTTCGACTTCCTCAACCAGTACGTCATCGGCCAGGAGGCCGCCAAGCGCGCCATGAGCGTGGCGGTCTACAACCACTACAAGCGCGTCCAGGTCAAGGAGCGCTCCGTGGCCGAGGGGGACGGCCTGGAGCTGGGCAAGTCCAACATCCTGCTGCTGGGGCCCACCGGAACCGGTAAGACTCACCTGGCCCGAACCCTGGCCCGCCTCCTCGATGTCCCCTTCGCCATCGTCGATGCCACGGCTCTGACCGAGGCGGGGTACGTCGGTGAGGACGTGGAGAACATCCTCCTCAAGCTCATCCAGGCCGCTGACGGTGACGTCAAGCGCGCTGAGAAGGGCATCATCTACATCGACGAGATTGACAAGATCGGTCGCAAGGCGGAGAACCCGTCGATCACCCGCGACGTCTCGGGTGAGGGTGTGCAGCAGGCACTGCTCAAGATCATCGAGGGGACGACGGCCTCCGTGCCGCCCGGCGGCGGGCGCAAGCACCCGCACCAGGAGTTCCTGGAGATCGACACCACTAACATTCTCTTCATCGCCGCAGGTGCCTTCGCCGGTATTGAGGAGATCGTGCGCCAGCGTCAGCGCAAGGAGTCCGGGGCCCAGATGGTGGGCTTCGGGGCGCAGCTGACCGGCAGTACAGGATCGCAGGACGTCTTCACCTCGCCGGTACGCCCCGAGGACCTTCACAAGTTCGGTCTCATCCCCGAGTTCATCGGCCGCCTGCCCGTCATCGCCACGGTTCAGGACCTGGGGGTGCGTGAGCTCGTGCGCGTCATGACCGAGCCCAAGAACGCTCTGGTCTCCCAGTACCAGTACCTCTTCAGTCTCGACGGCGTCGAGCTCGAGCTGACCGATGCCGCCATTGAGGCGGTGGCCTCCCTCGCCCTGGAGCGCAAGACCGGCGCCCGGGGACTGACCTCCATCGTCGAGGAGGTCCTGGGACAGGCCATGTTCGAGGTTCCCTCCCTGCCCGAGGTCGGGCGCGTCGTCGTCGACGCCGATGCCGTCAGGGGCACCGGCAAGCCCAGCTACCAGTCCGGTTCGGGAACGCTGCGCTCGACGAACAAGATGGGGGAGCGGAGCCGGACCGCATGAGCGAGGAGCAGGGCGGCATCCCCCCACAGCTGGCCGTCTATCGGGCCACCATCGACAACCTCGACGCCGCCCTCGTCCATCTCCTGGCCGAACGGTTCCGCTGCACTCAGCAGGTGGGACTGCTCAAGGCCCGACTCGACCTGCCGCCGGCCGACCCCGGGCGCGAGCAGCAGCAGGTGGCACGTCTGCGGTCCCTGGCCGAGGAGTCCGGCCTGGACCCGATCTTCGCCGAGAAGTTCTTCACCTTCATCGTCTCTGAGGTCATCCAGCACCATGAGGAGATCCGTGACGACCACGAGGCCGAGCGGGCCAAGCAGACCGGACCGTAGGAACCGCCGGAGGCATCCGGTCAGGCGCGCTTCCGGTGACTCGCTGCGATACGAGCCGTTGAGGCGAGTAGGTGCGCGGTCCCGGAGCAGCCGGCGGACTGAGCCCAGTGGGCTCTCGCAGCGGCTTTCAGTCCTGTGACGGTGAGACGGTGGTGCTGGGGACGAGCGGCGTGCGCGTGTAGAGAGCCTCGATCTCGGCCGAGAAGCGCTTCTCCGCCTCGGCGCGACGTACCTTGAGCGAGGGAGTCAGCAAGCCGTTGGCCACGGTGAAGTCCGTGGGCAGCACCTCGAAGGTGCGGATCGACTCCGCTCGTGAGACCGCCTCGTTGGCCCGGCCCACCGCCTTCTCCAGGGCGGCGCGTACCCGCGGGTCCCGGGCGGCGTCGACAACCGTCATCTCCTCCAGGCCGTGGGAGGACAGCCACAGTGGCAGCATCTCCGCATCCAGGGTGAGCAGCGCACCGATGCAGGGACGGTTCTCCCCGACGACGAGTACCTGGCTGACCAGCGGGTGACCCCGCAGGCGGTCCTCCAGAGGGGCCGGGGCGACGTTCTTCCCCCCGGCGGTGACGATGAGCTCCTTCTTACGCCCCGTGATCCGCAGGAAGCCCTCAGCGCCTTCGAAGGAGCCGATGTCCCCGGTGCGCAGCCAGCCGTCGTCGGTGAAGGCCTCGGCCGTGGCCTCGGGGTTGTTGTGGTATCCCGTGAAGGTGCCGATGCCCCGGACCAGGATCTCCCCGTCGTCGGCCAGACGGAGCGAGCAGCCGGGCAGTGGGGTGCCGACAGTCCCGATCCGGGTGGCCTGGGGCAGGTTGACGCTGCACGGACCCATGGTCTCGGTCAGGCCGTAGCCCTCCAGGACGGTGACTCCGGCGCCGCGGTAGAAGTGTCCCAGGCGCTCGCCCAGAGGCCCACCTCCGGAGATGACGTGCGTGACCCGCCCTCCCAGCACGGAGCGCAGGGTGGAGAAGACGAGCTTGTCGAAGGCGGCGCGCTGAGCCCTGAGCCGGCGTGACGGGCCCTGCGGGGTGTCCAGAGCCCGGGAGTACGCGATCGCGGTCTTGGCCGCCAGGCGGAAGACCTTCTGCTTGGCGCCGGTCGCCTTGGCATCGGCGGCGTTATAGATCTTCTCGAACACCCGGGGGACGGCCAGGACCGCTGTGGGGCGGAAGGAGCCCAGGTCGTTGAGGAGATTACGCACGTCGGGCACATGCCCCAACACGCCCGCGCGCGAGCAGACGACCGCGATCTCCACAAACCGGCCGAGCACGTGGGCCAGGGGCAGGAACAGCAGGAAACGGACCTCGTCCCCGCCCAGAACCTCGGGCACGTGCGGGCAGACGTTGACGCACAGGTGCACGAGGTTGCCGTGGCTGAGCTCGACGCCCTTGGGGCGGCCGGTCGTGCCGGAGGTGTAGACGATGGTGGCCAGGGACTGTGAGGTCAGGGCCGCACTGCGCCGGTCGAGCTCGCCGGCATCCACGCCTCGACCGGCCTTGATGAGCCCCAGGACGTCCTCGCGCTCGACACACAGCACCTGCAGGCTCTCCAGCTCGGGCACGGTGGAGGTCAGCGCGCCGACCATGGAGGCCATGGCCTCGTTCTCCACGACGATGAGCCTGACGCCGGCGTCGGTGAGGATCCACTGGGCCTGCTCGGCCGAGGAGGTCTCGTAGACGGGGACGACGACGAGGCCCGCCTCCCAGGCGGCGAAGTCCAGAAGCGTCCACTCATACGACGTGTGCGACATGATGCCGATGGCGTCTCCGGGCTGAAGACCTCGGGCCACCAGGCCCGCGGCCACCTCACGCACCTGGGTGCGGAAGGCGCTGGCGCTCATCTCTCGCCAGCGCCGCCCCAAGGGGGACTTGCGGGCGATGAGCCCGCCGTCGGGACTGCGGCGCACGCGCTCGGCCAGTGCCCAGGGCGTCGTCATGCCGTCGTGAACCGGGACCAGGAGCTCGGTGGCGTGCTCCTCTAACGAGGCGGAGGGGCTGGGGTCGGCCGGTCGGGCGGAGGCGTCGGTCATGGTGGCAAGTATGCCCGCCCGCGGCCACCGGCGAGGCTTGCTCCCGTTTACTCCTGCGGTCCTTTGCGCGTGGAGCTGTAGATGTCCGCGATGACGTCGGCGTGGGCCTCCATGACCGGGCCGCGCTTGACCTTCAGCGACGGGGTAAGCAGGCCGTTGGCCTCGGTGAAGTCGGTGGCCAGCACCCGGAAGGTGCGGATCGACTCGGCCCGGGAGACTGCGCGGTTCGTGCGCGCCACGGCCCGGTCCAGGGCGGCGAGCACCTGCGGGTGGGAGGAGGCCTCGACCACGTCCATCGCCGCCAGCCCGTGGTTGCGCAGCCACTGGGGGAGCATCTCCTTGTCCAGGGTGATGAGCGCGGAGATGAAGGGCTCTCCGTCCCCGATGACGAGCACTTGGCTGATGAGCGGGTGGCCGCGCAGGCGGTCCTCGAGCTGGGTGGGGGCGACGTTCTTGCCTCCGGCGGTGACGATGAGCTCCTTCTTGCGTCCGGTGATGCGCAAGTAGCCGTCCTCGTCGAGGGCGCCGATGTCACCGGTGCGGAACCAGCCGTCGGTGGTGAAGGCCTCGGCGGTGGCCGAGGGGTTGTTGTGGTAGGTGGAGAAGACTCCGATACCGCGGACCTGGATCTCCTCGTCCTCACCGATGCGGATCTCGTTGCCGCAGACGGGCGGACCGACGGTGCCGATCTTGTTGAGCCAGTCGGTGTTGACGCTGACCGGGCCGATGGTCTCGGTCAGGCCGTAGCCCTCCAGGATAGCCAGGCCCAGGCCACGGTAGAAGTGCCCCAGGCGCTGCCCCAGCGGCCCTCCGCCGGAGATGATGAAACGGGCGTTGGGTCCCATGAGTCCCCGGATCTTGCGGAAGACGAGACGGTCGGCCATGGCGTGCGCCCGACGCAGGCCGCGGGAGGGGCCCTGTGGGGTGTCCAGAGCGCGGGAGTAGGCGATGGCGACCTTGGCGGCCCAACGGAACAGCTTGAGCTTGGCGCCGCTGCCGGCCTTGGCGTCGGCGGCGTTGTAGATCTTCTCCAGGACGCGTGGGACGGCCAGGATGTAGGAGGGAGCGAAGGACTGCAGGTCGGGCAGGAGGGTCTTGGCGTCGGGGGTGTGGCCCAGCACGCCCTCGCCGGCCAGGGACAGCAGCTGGAGGCAGCGGGCGTAGACGTGTGCCAGCGGCAGGAACAGCAGCAGGCGCACGTTGGTGCCCCACAGGACTCCGGGCAGGTAGCGCACCCCGTGATACGGGATGCCGACGGCGTTGCGGTGGGTGAGCTCGACGCCCTTGGGGCGGCCCGTGGTGCCGGAGGTGTAGATGATGGAGTAGACGTCGTCGACCGTGAGGGCGTTGGAGCGCTGGTCGACCTGGGAGGGGCTGACGCCCGAGCCCGCCTGGACGATGGTGGTGATCGCGTCGGCGTCCAGGGCGAGGACCCTCACCGGCTGCTCGATACCGGCGACGGCGCCGCGCACGAGCTCGGCCAGCGTGCCGCTCTCGGTGATGACCAGACGCACATCGGAGTCGGTGACGATCCACTCGACCTGCTCGGCCGAGCTCGTCTCGTAGATGGGCACGGAGATGAGGCCCGCGCGGGCGATGGCCATGTCCAGGAGGAACCAGTCGTAGGAGGTGTGCGCCATGATGCCGACGGCGGTGCCCGCCTCCAGCCCCATGCCGATGAGACCCGCAGCCACGTGGGCCACCTCCTCGCCGAAGGCTCGGGCCGAGACCTCCTGCCAGTCCCCGGACAGGGACGACTTGCGGGCCACGAGCGGCCGGTCACCGCTGCGGGCGATGCGGTCGGCGAGCAGCCACGGCACCGACCAGTGCGCCTCGGGCTGGAAGGGGATCTCGGTGCTGGAGACCCCGCCGGCCATGTGGCCGGGATAGCGCGGCGGCCTGGTGCTGGTGGCCTGGGGCGAGGAGGGGTGAGAGCTCACGGCCTCATTGTGTCAGGCGACGGTCAGGGCGGCGCACCGTTGAGGTGAGAGAAGGAGAGCGGTGCTGTGGAGGTTTTCACAGGCGGTACGCGGTGGTCTCGTGGGGATCACGGGGTGCGGGCAGCGGGAGGGCAGTCCGCGGTTCGGAGGTTTCTCTCAAGGATTCTGAGACGACAAGCGCGAATTAGGTTTGACCGGTCGGTTGCAGATGTGTAACGTGCATCTCATGCCCAAGTCGACGCGCGTCGACGATGTGGGTCCTTCCGGAACGGAGCCGGTGGGCTCCGCAGCAGTTTCAAGGAGGAAACACACATGACACCCCTACCCCGTCGTCAGTTCATCCAGGGCTCGGCCCTGGCTGCGGCGCTGGCCTCCGTCGGGGCCTGCGCCACCTCCCACGGAGACGACGACGGCCCCGTCACCTTCGAAGGCACTGGACCAATCACCTGGGTCCAGGGCAAAGACAACTCGGGCGGCAAGGTGCAGGCCAGGATCGACGAGTGGAACAAGGCCCATCCTGGTGAGGAGGTCAAGCTCATTGAGCTCTCCGCCGAGGCCGACCAGCAGCGCACCTCGTTCATCAATGCCGTCAGGATCAACTCCAACGCCTACGACGTCGTCTCCCTGGACAACGTCTGGGTCTCCGAGTTCGCCGCCAACCGGTGGGTGGTCGAGCTGCCCCAAGACGAGCTCAAGAATGACGACATCCTGGAACCCGTCTGGAAGACGGGCGTGTACAAGAACAGGCTCTTCGCCGTCCCCCATGCCACCGATGCGCCGGTGATGTTCTACCGCAAGGACTTCCTGGCGAAGGCCGGTGTGGCGGTCCCCAAGACCTGGGATGAGGTCAAGGCCGCCATCGACAAGGTTCGGGCCCTGCCCGAGCACAAGGACATCGGAGGGTTCGGCGGTCAGTTCGCCAAGTATGAGGGCCTGACCTGCTGCGCCTCGGAGTTCATCCACACCGCCGGAGGCGGCTTCTACAACGACGACGCCCAGGTCATCCTTGACTCCACCGAGTCGGCCACCGGTCTGCAGTGGCTCATCGACGGCTTCTCCCAGGGCTACATCCCCAAGGAGTCCCTGGAGTGGAAGGAGGAGGACGGTCGTAACGCCTTCGAGAAGGGCGACCTCCTCTTCTACCGTCAGTGGCCCTACCAGTACGCCAACAACAAGAAGTCCCTGGGGCCGGACAAGTTCGACGTCGCCGCCCTGCCGAGCATCGATGGCAAGCCATTCGTGCCGACCCTGGGTGGGCACAACTGCGCCATCACCAAGGGTTCCAAGAACAAGGAAACCGCCTTGAAGTTCCTCAAGTGGTGGATCAACGAGGACTCCCAGCGCTATTCCCTCAAGGCCCAGGCGAACGCTCCGATCCTTGGATCCCTCTACGACGACCCCGAGCTCCTCAAGGAATTCCCCTACCTGCCGATTCTCAAGAAGAGCCTCGAGAATGCCAAGAGCCGTCCCCAGGCCGTCTACTACGGCGACGTCACCGCCAAGATTCAGGACAGCATCTACCCTGCGATCCAGCAGCCGGGGGGCAGGGCGGCCAAGGACGTTATCGCCGGCCTGAGCAGCAGCCTGAAGAAGCTGGAGGGCTAAGAGTCCCGATACGGTGACCGCCTTGCGGCGGCCCCTCGTGAACCCGGTCATGTCAGTAAGGACGGTCAAAGGACAGTCATGAGTACCACGACGCACTCCGAACAAGTCGTCAATCACCAGTCCAAGAGCTCCAAGGCCCAGGCCCGTCTGGCCTGGATACTCATCTCGCCCACGGTGCTGGTACTGACGATCGTCATCCTCATCCCCATCGCGCAGTCCCTCTACCAGTCGCTCTTCGGGCGGCCCCGGCTGGAGGACAACGGCTTCTTCTCCACCATCGAGCCCTTTGTGGGCCTGAAGAACTACACCGACATCTTCTCCAGCGCCGGTGAGCGGTTCTGGGTCGCCTTCTACAACACGACCCTCTTCGGCGTGGTCACCGTGGTCCTGGAGACCGTTCTGGGTGTGGCCATGGCGCTCATCATGCACAAGGCGATGAAGGGGCGCGGCATCGTGCGCGCCTCCATCCTCGTGCCCTGGGCGATTCCCACCGCCGTCTCCGCCATCCTGTGGGGCTGGATCTTCAACCAGAACGGCGTTGCGAACGCCATCCTGGGACGGCACGTCATGTGGGCCTCGGGGGACCTGAGTGCCAAGGCGGCCATCATCATCGCCGACGTGTGGAAGACGGCACCCTACATCGGGCTGCTCACCCTGGCCGGGCTTCAGCTCATCCCCGATGAGGTCTACGAGGCCGCCAAGATCGACGGCGCCAGCGCCTGGAAGCGCTTCACCTCCATCACCCTGCCACTGGTCAAGCCCGCGCTCGTCGTGGCCGTGGTCTTCCGCGCTCTGGACGCCCTGCGTATGTTCGACCTGCCCTACATCCTCATCGGCCCCAGGAAGGGCAGCGTGGAGACCCTCTCCATGCTGGTACAGGACGAGAGCTCCAACTCGCGCTACGGCAGTGCCGCGGCCTATGCCCTCATCCTGTTCCTCTATGTCTTCGTCTTCGCGGTCGCGTTCTTGAAGATCACCAACACTGACATCAGCGGCAACGACGAGGCTCGGCGCAAGCGCAATGAGCGCAAGCTGCCGGTCAGCGCCTTCTTCAAGCGCTCCGGCTCCTCCACCCCGGCCTCCCAGACGGCTACTGAAAGGAGCCAGCAGGCATGAGCACCTCCACCGCCGCACCGCTCAACAAGACCAAGAGGGACTGGGGAAAGGTCTTCTCCACCGTCGGTATCGTCCTCATCGTCATCTACTGCCTGGCGCCCTTCTACTGGATGCTGGTCTCCTCGCTGCGCAACGACAAGGAGATCTTCGAGAACAGCTGGTGGCCCCGGCACCCCTCGCTGGAGAACTACAAGGCGGTCTTCTCTGAGAAGAACGACTTCGCCAACGGTCTCATCAACTCCCTGGTCGTCTCGATCATCGTGACGATCGTGGCGCTGGCGGTGGCGACCTTCACCGCCTACGCCCTGGCGCGCCTCGACTTCCGGGGTAAGGGGGTGCTGATGCTCCTCATCATCGCCACCTCGATGTTCCCGCTCGTGGCCATCATTGTGCCCCTGCTGAAGAACTTCGCCGCCTGGGGCTGGACGGACACCTACCAGGCGATGATCGTCCCGGATCTGTCCTTCTCCCTGCCGCTGGCGGTGTGGAACCTGACGAGCTTCTTCCGGCAGATGCCCCAGGAGCTCGAGCAGTCCGCCATGGTTGACGGGTGCACCCCCGGCCAGGCCTTCCGCAAGGTCATCCTCCCGCTGGCCGCGCCGGGAATCTTCACCACGGCCATCATCATCTTCATCGGCGCCTGGAACGAGTTCCTCGTGGCCGTCACGATGATCGTCAACCCCTCCATGCAGCCGGCCACGGTGCTGCTGTCAAAGTTCACCGGGGAGTCCCAGTTCGATACGCCCTTCGGTTCCCAGATGGCGGCCGGAGTCATCATGACGCTACCGCTGGTCATCATGGTGCTGCTCTTCCAGCGCCGGATCGTGGCCGGACTGGCCGCAGGAGGACTCAAGCAGTAGGGCAGCTCAGTCCGGGCTCGGCTCACTGGAGAGCCCGCCCATCACCCGTTCGTCTCTGTGGGGCGGCACCACCGCCGCGCTGCCGCCCCACAGAGAGCGTTCAGGACCACGCTGGTTGCCTCCGACCTCCTACTCCCTCATCCCTCATCTTCATTCACCTGACCGCAATGCCGCGGCCTGACATAGGACCTGTTCATGACCTTGACCAGCGCCCGCCCTCAGGGCACCCTGTCGCGCACCGATACCGACGCCTGGTGGCGCGATGCCGTCATCTACCAGATCTACCCGCGTTCCTTCGCCGACGCCAACGGCGACGGTATCGGCGATATCCAGGGGATCCGGGAGCACATCGACCACCTGGTGGCACTCGGCGTGGACGCCGTGTGGCTCTCGCCCTTCTACCCCTCGCCCCAGGTCGACGCCGGCTACGACGTCTCGGACTACTTCGACCTGGCCCCCGAGTACGGCTCCCTGCAGGACCTTGACGTCCTCATCGCCGACCTCCACGAGGCCGGCATCCGCGTCATCGTCGACCTGGTTCCGAACCACTCCTCAGACCAGCACGCCTGGTTCCGCGCCGCCCTGGAGGCGGGTCCGGGGTCCCCCGAGCGTGACCGCTACATCTTCCGCCACAGCGACGACGGCGCCCCGAACAACTGGGGCTCGCTCTTCGGCGGACCCGCCTGGCA
>CAJZFF010000002.1 GCA_915069725.1 uncultured Actinomyces sp. | reverse complement strand
CCCCTACCCCCTGCCGGGGATACTGCCCCCCCGGGGGTACTTTCGGGTGAGGGTGCGAGCTGGGCGCGGCTTGATGGGGTGGGTATGGCTGCGGGTGGTGGTGCCAGTAGTGCTGACGGCGCCGGTTGCGTCGGTCTGGCTGACGGAACCCCAGGGCATCCATTGCGTGGACACCCTTCAAAGGGTGTAGGTCTGGCCGACCCCCTTCGTGGCGTCGATGACCTCACTAGCAGTTAGGGCATCGGTGGGCGGGGAACTTTCCCGGCGCCGGTAGAGTTTCCGGGAGATAACGTCAGTAGTGCTGACGCCACCGTGAATCTTTGTCGGAGGCGACAAAGTTTCCGCACACGGATAGAAGAGCGCCCCCGCGCCAAGGAGAAGGAGACGCGGGGGCACTGGTATGTGTGGCCGGCTCAGCCGATGGCGATCTTCTGAATAGACTGGGCATGACCACAAACAGTGGTGACACGAATCAGAGCGCGCACGCATGTGACGTCGCTGGTGAAATAGACCTGGTCACTCTTCGTGATCTCGGCGCCCTTACGGATAGCGACCACCACGGCATCGCGGGGAATTCCCCAGATGGTTCCCTTAGGGCAGGCCGGCGTGGTGTACAGGGGTACGCCCGCAATGGTGGCGGCCGGGATGACCAGGCCCGCCTCAGTGGTGGGGTTAGCTCGCGTCGGGTCAGGGGTAAGGAGAGCGCGCTGAGAGTCGGAGCGCTCCTTGATCTTCGCCAGGGACAGGGCGTCGGCAGGGTTGGCTACGAAGGAGTTCAGGACGGCGCCACCGGCCTCGGAGGCGGCGTACACGGCCTCAACGAACGGGTCGAGGCTGGTGAGTTTCGCTCCGGCGGAGATGGCGTGAACACCATTGAAGTCACCCAGACCACGGGGGGCCTTCGTGTTTGAGCCGCGGGCTGCGAAGAATGCCTTGTCGAGGGCCAGTGCGAGACTGCGACCCAGGCCTTTGGTCACGACTTCGGCGACGGCGGGGCTTGAGTCCTCAAGCAGCTCAGATGAGACGTTAGTCAGGCCGGCCAGCTTCTTGAAGGTATCGGAGTCTTCCTCAAGGCGTGCGGTGCTGGCACCGATCTCCTCACCCTCTGCAACCCAGGCGACGCTCGGGTCCTGGGACACGACGGGCACACGGAAGGTGTTGGCGGCCTCATTGATGTTCACCAAAGTGGCGGCCTGAAGGGCGACGGACTGCGCCTGAAGCGGGCGGACGATAAGGTTACCGACCGCGCTGTCAAGGTATGCCTGCGGCTGACCCGTGGTGGTCATGTTTGCCATGTGGGTTTCTCTCTTCCCCTAGATGGATTCAGTTACGGCGTCCCAGTAAGTAGTTACTGGTGTGAGATAGGGGTGTGAGTTTGGGGGTTTCTCCTTGGTGGCAGTATCCGGGGGCACCTAGTGCGTGTTCCCGTTCACGCTTCGGTACCCCCGGATAGCAGACCCATCTAACTGACGGAGAGCAATCCCCACGTGTAGGCGGCAATTGGTAGACCGCCGCCTACATGCCTATTGTATCTCCGTCACCATTCGTTGCTGCGGATTCTGAAGAATTCTTCTGCGCTGATTTCCTTGGGTTCTGACCACACGTCGGCGTCTACCGCAGGGTCGCGGGGGACCGATACTGCGCGCCCATTCTCGGCGGCGAACTCCTTCAGGAGGGCGATCTGCCCGGCCCACTGGTCCTTGGGGCCGTTGAGGAGGGCACTGTAGTCGCCCTTGATTCCTGCTTCAGTGAGCGCGTTGGTCTTCTCCTGGGCTTCCAGGCGCGCTGCTTCTCGTGCTTCGAGCTCGGCGAGGCGGGCCTGTAGGGCGGCGTACTTCTCTTCGAGGCTTCCCAGCTCCTCGGTATCCTCCTTAGGGGTGTCCTCCGGCTCCTCAGCGGCCTCGGGGGAGTCGGCCTTGTCGTCCTGAGGGGCGGGCTCTACAGGCCCATCCTGGGGCTCCTGCTGGCCTTCCTGCTGGGGCTCCTGGTCGCCGGTGGCGTCCTCGGTGGCAGTAGCGGTGTCATCGCCCGCCGGGGCGTCCTCCTGGTCGCCAGTCTTCAGCCATTCCTTCAGGGCGTCGCCCACCTCTTCGGTGGTGACGTCCTGGTCTTCGGTGGTGTCGAGGTCCTTGGTCATGTTCTGTCTCCTAAATCGGTCGTTCGGTTGCTCTGTGTGCTGTCAGAAATACGGATTGGCGATGGCCCAGCCCTTGGTTGAGTGGCGCTTAGCCTCTCGCTCTAGGCGGGCCGCCTTGGCGCTCAACGTGGCATAGTCGGCGAGCAGGGCCTCGTGCTTGGCCTTCAGGTCGGCGTAGTCCTGCTGGAGGGCGCTGAGCCTGGCCTCCACGTCCTGGCCGTCAGTGCTGTCGGGCATTCCTGTCTCCTAGGTCGGTTGTTCGGTGCTCGGTGTGCTGCGTCTCGGGTTGTGTCCTGACGACGCTCCAGTCGCTGGTCAGGTAGCGGATGAGCTCTCGCTCCAGGTGGGCCGCCCTGGCGCTCAACGCGCGGTACTCGCGGAACAGCACGTCGTAGCGGGCCTGTAGCGCGTCAAACTCGCGGGGGAGCTCCCCGAAGGGGATATAGGCGCTCGGGGGCAGGGGTTTGTCTGCGCTCATTTGAAGTCCCACATCCTGGCTGCGTCGTCGTCCGGGCAGTCCCACCACCAGCCGTCCTCTCCGGCCTCCCGGGCGGACACGTCATCGTTCACGACGGCCTGGTAGTCGGCTTCGGTGACGGCAGGCTGGGTGCAGGCGGCGCAATCTGATGCGGAGTCCTGGCACCGGGAGCACATCGTCATGCGGGTGAGTTCACTGACGGCGGCCTCTGAGCACATCGGGCAGGCCATAGGCCCCCTGGGTGGCTCATCCACAAAGGTGACGGTCGCTTCGATGTTGTCATCTCCGAAGTCCAGGTGAATGGTCTTGGTAGTCATCGGGTTTCTCCTGTCGGGGTTGGTGTCTGATTACAGGCGGTTGGTGTGCTGTGAACCCAGCTGGTGCGACGAACCATGCCGCCCGGGGCGTGGGCGTCCAGGGTGTCCACGACGACACGGCTCAGGCCCCTGCACGGCCAGTGCGTGACCACTGTGCGAAAGGGCCGCGTGTGGTCCCGCCGGCGCTCTTCGAGGGCGTCTAGGTCGGCGCTGTGGGCCTCGGCGACGGCGGTGAGCTCTTGGGCGCTGACCAGCTTCCACACCCATCCCCGCCCCTCTTTGACGGTGATGACGTCCGTGGTCTTCTTGCGGGCCGCTTGGAGCGTGGAAGTCCTGTGCCCAGCCTCATTCCCGGCGCGGTAGAGGTCCTGGGAGCTCGCTTGGCCTCCGTGGCTGGTCAGATAGGCGCGTGCCCACTGCATGGCCGCCTCTGCCCGGGTGACCTCGGGTTCCTCATCGGTATCTATCTCGGTCATCGATTCTTCCTATCTACTTTGTGCTTTGGGTCACTATCTGAGGGGGTGTGTGTAGTTGGTGTAGTTGGTGCGGTAAGTCCCCCGCGTAGGGGGTGTATAGAAAGTTGCCGCTGGAACTACACCTCCTACACACTCAGTTGAGAAACGTTGGAATCATGCGGATTCGTCCACCAGTAGCCCGACGCCCCTGAAAGCCATGCCGGCCCTGCTGCGGTACTTCTCGAAGCCGTGACCCTCTAGCTGCTCCGAAAACTGCCGCCTGGCCAGCACGTCAGCGCCGTCGTCCACAGCCCACGACTGGAACTCTCGGTAGAGATCGGGCAGGGACGTGCGCCCCGCGGGGGTCCTCACGCACCTCTCGGTGAGGAAACGGGCTACGGTGTCGGAGTCCTGCCTGTACCGGTCGGTGGCCGCTGTCACCGCCGCCGCATTGGGCATCCCGTTGACTTGGTAGTCGGCCCATCCTTCGAGCGCCCACGTCATGATCGCGTCGGCCTCGGCTTCAAGCTTCGCCCCTAGCTCCGGGTCCCGTTCCTCAGGTGGAACGGTCACGTCGAAGGGGACCACCCTGATACGCCGCCAGGCGGCCGGGTCGGTGCCGTCGATCTTGGGCAGGAAGTTCGTGACCATGAGAGGCGTGTGGGTCGGCTTGAACGTCACCGGGTGCCCATACAAGGGCCGGGCCGTGATCGGGTCCCCACCGGTAAGCTGCTTTGTCAGGGCCGTCGCCAACGGCCGGTCCCGCTCCGTCTCGGACACCACCACGAACCTGCGTCCCATGAGCTCGAAGAGGGCCGGGCTAGCCGCATTCGCACTGCCCTTAGCGTTCATGAACAGCTCACTGTCGGCTGCGTGCCCGTAGTCGCCCAGGGCGTCGAGGATGGCGTTATAGGCGACCCCCTTGCCGTTGGCGCCGGTGCCGGTAGCGATGGTGAAGACTTGCTCACGCGCCGCACCGCAGAGCGCCACACCAATGAAGGCACGGAAGTAACGGCGCACCTGTTCATCAGGGAGGACCTGCTCAAGGAACCGGTGCCACAGTGGAGTGTCCTCCTGGCTGTAGACGGCCTCAGGGGCGAACGCCCCCCTGGTCATCTTCGTCAGCCGGTCGGCCGGATCATGGGGCCTGACCGTGTTCGTCCTCAGGTCGTAGGTCCCGGTAGGCGTGTTCAGCAAGTAGGGGTCGGAGTCGAGGTCATCCGACACCACCACGAGCTCCTGCATGCTCTGAGCAAGGCGCAGGATGCCGTCGATGGCGTTGGCGCTCTGACAGGACCTCACCGCCTGCCGCAGCTCGGAGTCATGCATCCCCTCATCGAAGGCGTCATGCAGGACCTCACGCACGTACTCGCTGCATCGGCCGGTGACGTCCTCTGCCCAGCGCCGCCCGTCCCAGACGTGCCACCGCTTGAGGTCAGCGACATAGAGGATGCGGTCTGAGTACTTGGCGGCCAGCCGGTAGGCCATGCGCAGCTGCCCGGATGATGCCCGTTCCTTCTCTGTGACGGCGGGGGTCTTGTCCTGCTTGTCCCGTAGGGCGGCGATCTGTTCGTCTGTTGCGGTGCCGGGGACCGCGGTCGGCCCCCATCCGTCTTCCACTACCGTGAGGGCGCTCATGCAATACCCCTCTCTGCGAGGACCTGACGGGCGCGCGCAGCACGGTCATGCTCCCCACGAATCTCGCACAGCTCCGCATACGGGACGCCCTGGGCCAGAGAGGCCGACAGTGCCCGGTTCTCGGCGTCCAGCTGCCTCAGGTGCTCCGCATGTAGGGCGGTGAGTATGTCTGCCTGCCCGGCGGCGTAGGCGGCGTTCTGGGTGGTCTTCAGTAGGGCGCAAGCGGCCTCGAAACCGGCTTGATAGCCGATGCGCTCACCGACGGCGATGGTGCGGTTAACTTCCCGCATGGCTTCCGGGCCGAGCTCGTCCAGCCGCTTGAAGACCGAGGGGGTAGCGTCCTGGGCGTAGTCCCGGCACTTCTCGGTGGCTGCCTGCCATTCGCGTGCTTCGATGGCTGTGGTCTCTCGCCGTCGTGCTCGGGCGTCGTGGGCGAGTATGTCCAGTGGTTGCGTCGCGTCTAGGCGCGGAAGGGTTGCAGTGGCGGCGTTGAGCGCTGTATCCTGGGGCCAGCCCACCGCGCAATTTGGGCTTCCCCCCGTTGGAGTGATCTGGCGGGGGTTACTCATGTTCATCATCGGGCCGCACCCCCGATGGGGTTGAGAATCGCGATGATGCGATCACGGGTGGCTGGCGAGATGGCCGGCGCTTTGGCGATGGTGGCTGCAATAGCCTCGGAGTAGGTGGTCATTACGCACCCGCCTTGCTCACGAGGGCCTTAATGTCGTTGGCCTTGACTCGCGTGGTGTTGGGGCCACCGGCCTTGTAGGCGATGATTCGCCCCTCTTTGATCCAGCGGTAGACGGTGCTTCGGTCGCAGCCCAGGTATTCAGCTGCGTGGGTGACACTCCAGTAAGTGGTGCCGCCGATTCGGGTAGTAGCCCTCATCTCTGTTCTTCCATCCGATCATTCTTCTGTGTTCCTTTCCTCTTGTGACGGCTGGCTGATACAGCCGCGCCCCGTCCCTTCAGGGGCACTACCATTATCGCTTTCGTTGCATCTTTCGCACAAGTGTTCGAGGCTGGTTTGTGTGTTGAGGGTGCGTGTTCCCGAAAGGGGGAATGTCTCGCTTAGTCAATGAATGTCCGAATGCGCCACCTACGGCATAGTGAGTTTCGTTGAAATACTCAGGAAAGATGACCGCACATGATTAGTGAGGTCGGTCAGAATTGATTGCGGAAACCTCAACCACCACCCTCTGAGTGATCTCAAACACGCCGCTGTGTTCGGTTCGCAACACACCCGCGTAGGCCATCACCGCCCCCACGCACACGAGAGGCCCCCGCACCACCACAACGGGCAGCACAGGGGCCTACAGGACGCCACAAGGGCCTACAAGGCAGGGATAGCGCCCTCAGTTACCGGCGACGGACTCATGCTTCCAATCGATCCGCACCGTCTCAGGATCAAAGCGCCGCGCACCCGTCCGAGGAGTCGGCAGCAACGTCACCGTGCACAGAGCATCAATCACAGCCCGCCGCTGGTCCGTAGACGCCGCCTCCCACGCAGCCCGAATATCCCCACCGCTCAGGACCGCAGACAACGCCCCATCGGACACCAAGGCCACCTGCCGTGCTTCAACGTCTTCCAGCTCGGCCGCGATCGACTCGGTGACCCGCTCCAAGGTCACTAGCGACATCTTCCCCAGCGCGTAGGACTCGGCCGCCGCATCCCGACGGCGACGAAGGCCATCCGCACGCTCAGCCAAGCTCTTCCGCTCCTCATCCCGGCCATCCCTACCCAGCCCCTCAGACAATGCGGCCAGCACGCCAGGCTGTTCCAGGTAGGCCAGAACAACGTCCGTCACGTAGCTCTCTACGTACTCCCGGCGCTTATGGGGATGCCCACCGCCTTTCGAGAAGCAGGTATAGACCCTGTGGCTCTTCCCCGTCCGAGTCCCAACCACCTTGACCCTGGTCGTCTTGCCGCACGTGCCACACAAGGCCAGGCCACTCAGGAGGAACCGGCTGTGCCTCGGCGCCTTCAACTTCCGGTCCGGGTTAGCCACGATGGCCACGACGGCGCGCCACTGGTCCTCAGGGAGGATCGCCGGGAACAGGGACGGCGCCACAACCTCACCATCGTCGTTCACCACCAGCCCCGCATTCTTGGCCCGCAGGAGAACCTGCTTCAACGGGGTCGGAGTCCACGGCTTCCCCGTCGGGGACAGGTGCCCCTGTTCGTTCAGGTACTCCGCTGTTCCGGCCAACGTTCCGCCAGCGAGGATGCGGTTAGCGGCGTCCCGGATCACTGCCGCCTCGGCAGGGTTGATCTCATAGGGCGGGCGCGTGACACCATCATCGCGCCGCCACCCGAAGGGGAAGTTGCCGCCCGTGAACCTGCCCGAGTCCCGGACTTGCTGCATGGCCCGCTTGATGCGATCACTTTTGTGCTCCGACTCGAAGCGCGCCCATGCGCCCAGCGTCCTCGCCACGGCCCTACCCGACGGCGTTTCGAGGTCGATGTGACCAGCTTTGCACGTCACGGTCGCCACACCCTGCTCCTCGCAGACGGCGATGTACTCCTCCAATTCGAGCGGGGAGCGATGCAGGCGGTCGGTGTGCCAGGCGACCACTGTCCCGAACCGGCCGCCCCTCAGGTCCTCTAGCAGTCGCAAATAGGCTGGCCTCGGCTTCCCCGAGTAGGCGGACAGGTCGTCGTCAACGAAGACCTCACCGACTTCAAGGCCCCGCTCCTCAGCTAAGCGGCGGCAGTCCTCCTCCTGACGGTCCACACCCAAGCCTGCACCAGCTCGGTCCTGGGAGATACGGCAGTAGATCGCAGCTGGGCGCGTCGATGTGCGCAAGACGGTACTCATGTGGTTATAGTACTCCCAAGTTGCTGGCCTGCCGTCCATGTGCACCATCCACGCCAACTCCGCCAGGGAGGCCATCATCAAGATCTGTACGCTCCCGCTGCTGGCAGGGGAGAACGTCTCCAGCGACTTCGTGGTCCCCACCGTCGCCAGCGCCATCGACCTGGTCGTCCACCTCGACCTGGATCGCAGCGGGCGCCGTACCGTGCGAGAGGTCGCGGCCCTGTCCGGCCGGGTGGAGAACGGCATCATCGAGCTCTCAGACGTCTTCCACCGTGACCCCACCGGCAACCTCGTCCGGGGCGCCGGAGCGCCCGACGCCGTCGAGCGCTTCAACCGGGCCGGTCACGATCTGACCGCACTGCTCAGCTCCCGCCCCGCAGGCCCCCAGGAGGTCTACTGATGGGCGCCGTCGCCGGGCTCCTGGGCGGGGTGGGGCTGCTCCTGATCTGGATGGCCTGCACCTCCGACCCGCCTCGGTGGCGTTCGCGGCGCTCCCGTCTCCTGGCCGACATCCTGGTCCAAGCGGGTGCCGGCCGCACCAGCCCCGCGATGTTCGTCCTGGGGTCGATCGGGCTGGGGCTGCTGGTCGGTCTGGTCTTCCTGGGGATGTCCCGAGCCTGGCCGGTGGCCCTGGCCTTCACCGCCATCTTCACGGCGATTCCTTTCCTTGTCATCTCCTCGCGAGCGCGCAACCGCCGCACCCGGCTGCGCGAGGTGTGGCCCGAGGCCGTCGACACCCTCGTCTCCGGCGTTCGTGCGGGCATGAGCCTGCCGGAGGCGCTGACCAACCTCGGTGAGCGCGGCCCGGAGGCAGTCCGCCCCCAGTTCCGGGCCTTCGCCACCGACTACGCCGCCTCGGCCCGCTTCGACAGCTCCCTGGACCGTCTCAAGGCCCGCTTCGCTGACCCGGTCGCCGACCGGATCGTTGAGGCCCTGCGCCTGGCCCACGAGGTCGGCGGCACTGACCTGGGGACGCTGCTGCGCTCCCTGTCGCAGATGCTGCGTGAGGACATGCGCACCCGAGGCGAGCTCGAGGCTCGCCAGTCCTGGACCGTCAACGGCGCCAAGGTCGCGGTCGCCGCCCCGTGGCTGGTTCTGGCGCTGCTGTCCAGCCGGCCTCAGGCAGCAGCGGCCTACGCCACCACCGCCGGAGCCGTCGTTCTCCTGATCGGAGCCGTTGTATCGGTCATCGCCTACCGGCTCATGCTGCGCCTGGGGCGACTGCCCGAGGAGGAGAGGACGCTGCGATGAACCCCATGAACGCGATGCTCACCGGTGGACTCGCTGGGCTGCTGGGGGCAGTGGGCATCCTGAGCGTCATCTCGGCCCTCCTCCGCCGCCGCCCCACGCTCATGGCCCGCCTGGAGCCCTACGTCCACCGCCGGCCCACGACCTCCGGCCTGCTGGCCGCTCCGGCAGGGCCGACCTCTGACGGGAGCACCGTCGTCGGCCTGCTCATGGCCTCCACCGCACGTGCTCTCAGTCTCGGCAGGCTGATGGACACCCTGGGGTCGTCGGCCGACTCGGTCCGGCGGCGCTTGACACGATCAGGGTCGTCACTGGGGGTCGACCAGTTCCGCCTCCAGCAGGTCCTGTGGTCGACGACGGCGCTCCTGCTCGTCCTGACTGCAGGCGGCCTGGCGGCCCTGGCCCGCTCCGTCAACGTGCCCGCGCTCATCGTCCTGTGCCTCATGGGCACAGTGGCCGGGGCCGCTGCCCGCGACTGGTGGCTCAGCCGGGCTGTGGCGAAGCGGCTGTCACGGATCGAGGCGCAGCTGCCCGACGTCGTCGAGCTGCTGGCCCTGGCGGTGGGGGCCGGTCAGGGCCCGGTGCCGGCCATCGAGCGCATCGTCGCGCTGGGCCGGGGTGACCTCGTCGACGAGCTGCGCAGCACTCTGACCGACATCCGCTCCGGCACGGTGCTGTCCACCGCGCTGGACCGTATGGAGCGGCGAGTCGGCTCCGTCCACGTCACCCGCTTGTGCGAGGCGATCATCGTGGCCCTTGAGCGCGGCACACCACTGGCCGAGGTCCTACGCTCCCAGGCCGCCGACGTACGTGAGGCGGCACGCCAGGACCTCATGGAGGAGGGCGGAAGACGAGAGATCGCCCAGATGGTCCCCGTGGTCTTCCTCGTCCTGCCCATCACCGTCGTCTTCGCCCTCTTCCCGGGACTGTTCGTTCTCAGGCTGGGGGTGTGAAGCGCCCTCACCTCCCTCCGGCACCTGCCGAGCCCAATCAGCCTTCGTCCTCTTGCCCAGAATCCCGACCGACAGCAAGGAGCAGTCATGAAGCGCCTCATCCCTCCCACATCCCACCGCCCTCACCCCGGTTCCCGGTTGTGGCGTGCCAGCGGTGCGCCCCGGATCGATCTGCGCGATGAGCGCGGCGACGTCCCCGGCTGGGTCCTGGTGACCCTCATGACAGCAGGTCTCGTCGTGGCTCTGTGGACGGTGGCCGGCAGCACGCTGACCGAGGTCTTCCTCAACGCCATCGCGAAGGTGACCAGTGCGATCTGAACGAGTGCCCCGCCTCGGGGTGCTCCAACGGGCTGGTCGCGCCCTGCCCCGGCCGGGTCGCCCCTGCCCGCGCAAGCACAAAGAGTCGGGCTCGGCCGTCGTCGACTTCGTCATGGTCGGCGCCCTGATTATCGTCGTGTTCGTGGCGCTCCTCCAGGTGGCCCTGGGGGTCTACGCCCGTAACGTCCTCACCGATGCCGCGGGCGACGGCGCTCGCCGGGCCGCACTGGTCGGGGGCACGGAGGCCGAGGCGCGCCAGCGGGTGCAGGTCCTCACCGACGCCGCCCTCAGGCGTGGCTACGTGGATACCGTCACCGTCTCGCGGGTCCCCTCCGGCGACCTGAGGATCGTTGAGGTGACGGTGACAGCGCCCTTCCCGGTCCTTGGGCTGTTCGGCCCCGGAGGGACACTGCGGGTCACCGGGCACGCCATCGATGAGTCCTCCCTGATCCAGGAGAGGTGAGTACGGGTGGTAGGCGTGGTTGGCTCTAGGCGTCGCGGGCACCGTTGCGTATCGCGACCGCTGAGGATGATCCCGGCCGGCACCCCTATCACCGGGCGGGCCGGCGGCCGGCTTCGAGAGGCTCTCAGGAGAGGTCTTCGGAGCGTCCGGCGGCTCATGAGCCGGGAGGAGGGCAACGCGATCGTCGAGTTCATCGGGTGGAGCGCCGTCCTGGTGGTGCCTGTGCTCTACCTGGTGGTCACGCTCGCCCAGCTCCAGGCCACGGCCTTCGCCGCCGCCTCGGCGGCAGACGCCGCCAGCCGGGTCCTGGAGGTCGACGACTCGCCCTTAGCGATGGATAACGCGCAGCTGGCCATGCAGCTGTCCCTGTCCGATCAGGGCATCGACGCTGACCCGTCCGGCTCTCTGTCAGTCACCTGTGCTCACGGCTGTGCCCGGGGCCAGACGGCGATGGTCGAAGTCTCAGTCGGTGTGGATCTGCCGGGCTTCGCCTCACTAGGGATCGGTCGGGACGTCGTCGTGGTGGACACCGAGCGCTCCATCACCCTGCCGGGCAAGGAGGAGCAGTGAACCGGAGTTCCGGCCCCAGGGGCGCCCAGCGTCGGGCCCGTGCCCTGCTGCGTCGCCTGCACCACGAGGAGGACGGGCAGACGCTTCTCCTGGGGGTCGGGCTCATCTGCGTCGTCCTTGCGCTGCTGTTCGTCGCAGCCTCGGCAACCGCCGTCTACCTCGATCTCAAGACCCTCACATCCCTGGCGGACTCGGCTGCGGCCGCGGGAGCCGACAGCATGGATGAGCACCCCTACTACGGGGGTGGCGCCACGGATGCCGCACCCGGAGCCCTCACCGACATGGGGGTGAGAAGCAAGGCGGCTGAGGACCTGTCCGCCCAGCCGGCAGCGGCCAAGCTGGAGGGGATCACGATTGTCAGTGCCCGAGCCGCCGACAGCCAGACCGCCGTGGTGACGCTGCAGGCGCGTTCCCGTCCGCCCTTCCTGCCCTGGGGGATCGTTCCGGCCGAGGGCTTCACCATCACCGCCACGGGTTCGGCCCGGATGACGACGACGCAGTGAGCCCACAGGAATCACTGCGTCGAAACGGGTAGGTGGAAGGTTGTGTGAGGGAGGAGTCCGGAGGAGGCCCGTGCCCTCAGGCCTGCTCGACGAAGCCTGCTGAGACCACGGGGGAGGAGCGCCGGCGCTGGTGCATCCGGGCCCACAGCTCCTCCTTCTGTCGGCGCGAGAGCTGCGCGATGTAGGCCCGCTTCACCGTGAACAGGATGTTGATGCCCACCATGAGGTAGAAGGCGTTGGCGATGACGCTGGGCCAGGCCCCGGAGCTTGCGCAGTTGATCGTCAGCAGCACGGATCCGGTGATGTTGAGGGCCTGGTACTTGAGCGAATCGCCTGCGATCGTGCCCTTGGAGACCATGAAGTAGGCCATGAGGAGCTCAGCGGCACCGATCCAGCCGCCGATAGAGATGAGGGAGGAGAGCACGTCGTTCACGGGGATGATTCTTAGACACCCCCGAATGAAGGTCAATCGCATCTATCTGCATGAGGGATGTAGAATTACTTCATGCAGGTGTTGCCCCAGAGGCTCTCGGTTCTATTGGCCGTCCATCGAGCCGGAGGAGTTGTCGCAGCGGCAGATTTCCTTCATATAACGCCGTCGGCCGTCTCCCAGCAGATTCGCCTCCTGGAGCGCGAGTGCGGTGCCCGGGTCCTGGATCGCACACCCACTGGAGCTGTGCTCACTGCGGCCGGGAAGGTTCTGGCGGACGCGGCCGAGCGCATCGAGGACGAGCTGACCACCGTGCGCCGCGAGCTGGCGGACCTGGACGACTCCATCCCCTCCGGTGTGGTGCGCGTCGGGAGCTTCGCCTCCGCCGTCCGGGCGCTCCTGCTGCCCCTCCTCAGCTCGCTGGCGACCACCAGCCCCGAGCTGGAGGTGATCGTCGAGGAGGCCGAGGAGCGCAACGCCCTGCCCCGCCTGCGTCGCGGTGAGCTCGACCTGGTCCTCATGGAGCGTGACGAGCACACGCTGCCTGCGGCGCCTCGGGGCATGGCCGACATCCCGCTGCTGGACGAGTCCTGGCTCGTCGTCGTGCCGGCTGAGCAGGCGGCCCCCTCGACCCTGGCGGACCTGGCGCGCGCCACCTGGATCGATCTGGCCCCGGGGACCGCGGGCGCCTTCGCCCTGGACCGTCTGGAGCGCCAGCTCGGGACACCGCTGACGATGCGGCACGTCGCCTACGACTACGACGTCGTGCTGGCCATGGTCAGTCAGGGCCTGGGCTGCGCGCTCCTGCCCGAGCTGGCCGTCTACTCCGGGCTCGTCCCGGATGAGCTCAGTGTGGTGCGTCTGCCCGGGCTGGGCGTGCGCCAGCTGGTGGTGCGTCACCGATCGACCCGCACCGAGCCGGGCCCGGCGACACGCGCGGTGCTCGAGGCGCTGCTCTCCCAGGCCCAGGGCATTGAGCTGGGGTGAGGGACGGATGAGGGACAACAGCGGGCGTGACCGAGCCGTCGGAGCGGGCCGAGTCCGTCCCGACGGCGCCCCTTGCGCGTTCTGCCGTAGACTCCCCTCCGTGGCCACTGACTTCCCCGCTGAGATCGAACGACTCCGACACACCTACGCCTCCATCGCCGCGGTGACTGACCCCGAGGCCCTGCGCGCCCGGATCGCCGAGCTCTCCGAGCAGGCCTCCGCGCCCGACCTGTGGGATGACCCCGACTCCGCCCAGGTGGTCACCTCCGCGCTGTCCCACGCCCAGGCCGACCTCAAGCGGGTCGAGAGCCTGGGGGAGCGCATCGAGGACCTCGAGGCGATGGTCGAGCTCGCCGGCGAGGAGGAGGGTGAGGATGCCGCCGAGATCCTCGCCGAGGCTGAGACGGACCTGGCGGCCATCAGCAAGGACCTCTCCGACCTGGAGATCCGCACGCTGCTCAGCGGCGAGTACGACCCCCGCGACGCCGTCATCACCATCCGCTCGGGCGCCGGTGGTGTGGACGCCGCCGACTTCGCCGAGATGCTCCTGCGCATGTACACCCGCTGGGCCGAGCGGCACGACTACCCCGTCAAGGTCCTCAATACCTCCTACGCCGAGGAGGCGGGTCTGAAGTCGGTCACCTTCGAGGTCCACGCCCCCTACGCCTACGGGACTCTGAGCGTCGAGGGCGGCACGCACCGCCTGGTGCGCATCAGCCCCTTCGACAACCAGGGCCGTCGCCAGACCTCCTTCGCCGCCGTCGAGGTCATCCCGCTCATCGAGTCCACCGACCACATCGACATCCCCGAGACCGACATCCGCATCGACGTCTTCCGCTCCTCGGGCCCCGGTGGGCAGAGCGTCAACACCACCGACTCCGCCGTGCGCATCACCCACCTGCCCACGGGCCTGGTGGTCTCCATGCAGGACGAGAAGTCCCAGATCCAGAACCGCGCCGCCGCCATGCGCGTCCTCCAGTCGCGTCTGCTCCTGCTCAAGCAGCAGGAGGAGGACGCCAAGAAGAAGGAGCTCGCCGGGGACGTCAAGGCCTCCTGGGGGGACCAGATGCGCTCCTACGTCCTCAACCCCTACCAGATGGTCAAGGACCTGCGGACCAACTTCGAGGTCGGCAACCCCGACTCGGTGTTCGACGGCGACATCGACGGCTTCATCGACGCCGGCATCCGCTGGCGCAAGCAGCAGGAGACGGCCGAGGACTGATCGGCTCGCTTCATCAGAAGCCTTATCGGAGTCAGGGATCCCCCGGAGGGGTCCCTGATTTCTTTTCCACCTGCCCCTGATTCCTCCGGGGTGCGATTGAGGCCGCAAAATGGTGCGCGTACCGTGAATTTCATGAGTACATCACGTGGAAAACCTCGGTCAGTGGAAGTCTCATCAACACTCTCGTCTCTCGAGTCCTCAGATCTCAGCGAGGATCGATCGGATCAAGGTCATCACCTCACTGCGGGCGGCAAGGTTGTGCGCATCGTCATCGCGTTTGCGATGATGTTCGCCTGTGCGTTCACGCCACCTTTACTGATCCAGATTCCTGTCATCCAGTCTTTTGCTCTCGCACATGAGAATCCCGTTGGTCTCGTGGAGTCATTCGCGGTGGGGGCGTGTGTGCTGCTGATCTATGGGGCGGCGGCGGTGCTCGCTCTTACCCTGTGCTATGTCTTGGGCCGCACGCTTGACCGAGGCCGGCATGTCAGTATGGGTCTGCGCATCGACAGACGTGCGCTGCTTTGGCTGGCAGGGATGATTCTGTCTGCGCTCGTCGTGGACCTTGTGGTGGCCAGCATGCTTCATGTCTTCGGGATTGCCGGTGGGGGCCAGCCGTTACCCCAGGGCCCGCTGTGGCTCGCGATCGTCGAGTCCTTCTCCATAGCCTTCCTTCTCCAGGGGATTCCTGAGGAGATCATATGGAGGGGGTGGCTCTACTCCTCGCTGGGCGAGACGCGTTTCGCAGCAGTTTCCAGCGTCCTCGGATTCACTGCTCTTCATATTCTCTCTCAAGGAGGTCAGCAGAATCTTCTCGAGCATCTCACGTATCTCGCTCTACCGTGCGGATTTGCGGTGACGGCGATGATTGTCCGAATCGTCTCCGGGTCTACCTGGGCGGCGATCGGCGTGCACGGAGGGTTCCACCTGGTGAACTACTACGTGGCAGAACCCCTGAATCTGCGCATTGGGTCGATCACCTGGGTACTTCAGGGGTTGACCTGGGCCGCGGTCGGCCTTCTCATTCTCGCCTTTCACCGCCGTCGTCAGCGTCTGGCGGCGTTGACAGGCCGGGCATGTTGACGCCTTCCCTCTCCAGGAGCCATTCCTTGCGGTCAACCCCTCCCGCGTAACCGCGCAGGCTCCCGTCGGAGGCGAGCACGCGGTGGCACGGCACGATGAGAACGATTGGATTGCGCCCGACCGCGCCACCCACGGCCTGTGCGGACATCTGCTTGCGGCCGGTGCGACGCGCAACCTCGGCGGCGATGCGGGCATAGGTGCTGGTGGCGCCGAAGGGGATGGAGAGCATGATGGAGGAGACCATCTTCTTGAAGTCGGAGCCCTTAACGCTGATCGGCGGGGTGAAACCCGGGTCGGTGCCCTCGAAGTAGGCGTCGAGCCACTGGGCGGTCTGCGTGAAGACGGGCAGATGTGGCTTGAGCTCTGCGTTGCCGTCGATCGTCGAGCGGTCGTACTTCTGCCCGTCGAACCACAGGCCTGTGAGGTGCTCGCCGTCGCTGGCCATGGTCATAGCGCCCAACGGGGACTCGTAGTGACTGACGTAGTGCATGGACCCTTTCCTTCGTTCCTCCGCCTCTCATGGTGTCACAGCGCGGGCGCTGTTCTGCCTCCCATCGGCTCACCATGGAGCCGCGTGCACCGTCTCACCTCCACCGTCGTCGCCATTGCTCCGGGGCTCCCTTAGGCTTGGCCACGGTGCGCACAGACGGTCCGATCGATCGCCGTCGTCGCGCAGAACCTCCGCTCACACCCTGACGAAAGGCGCAGACGAGCAGTGGCTGAGTACATCTACCAGATGATCAAGGCGCGCAAGGCCCACGGCGACAAGGTCATCCTCGACGACGTCACCATGGCCTTCCTCCCCGGAGCCAAGATCGGCATGGTCGGCCCCAACGGCGCCGGCAAGTCCTCCATCCTCAAGATCATGGCCGGCATCGACCAGCCCTCCAACGGCGAGGCCCGCCTGACCCCCGGCTACAGCGTCGGCATCCTCCTTCAGGAGCCCCCGCTCAACGAGGACAAGACGGTGCTCGGCAACGTCGAGGAGGGCGTCGCCGAGATCAAGTCCAAGCTGGACCGCTACAACGAGATCAGCGCCGCCATGGCGGACCCGGACGCCGACTTCGACGCCCTCATGGCGGAGATGGGCACCCTCCAGGACGCCCTGGACGCCGCCAACGCCTGGGACCTCGACTCCCAGCTCGAGCAGGCCATGGACGCCCTGCGCTGCCCCCCGCCGGACGCCGAGGTCAAGCACCTCTCCGGTGGTGAGCGCCGCCGCGTCGCCCTGTGCAAGCTGCTCCTCGAGGCCCCCGACCTCCTCCTCCTGGACGAGCCCACCAACCACCTCGACGCCGAGTCCGTGCTCTGGCTCGAGCAGCACCTGGCCAGCTACCAGGGCGCCGTCATCGCCGTCACCCACGACCGCTACTTCCTCGACCACGTCGCCCAGTGGATCGCCGAGGTCGACCGCGGCCACCTCTACCCCTACGAGGGCAACTACTCCACCTACCTGGAGACCAAGGAGAAGCGCCTCGAGGTCCAGGGCAAGAAGGACGCCAAGCTCGCCAAGCGCCTCAAGGAGGAGCTCGAGTGGGTGCGCTCCTCGGCCAAGGGACGCCAGGCCAAGTCCAAGGCCCGTCTGGCCCGCTACGAGGAGATGGCCGCCGAGGCCGAGCGCACCCGCAAGCTCGACTTCGAGGAGATCCAGATCCCGCCGGGTCCCCGCCTGGGCAACCAGGTCCTGGAGGCCACCAACCTCAAGAAGGGCTTCGACGGGCGCACCCTCATCGACGGGCTCTCCTTCACCCTGCCGCGCAACGGCATCGTCGGGGTCGTCGGCCCCAACGGCGTCGGAAAGTCCACCCTGTTCAAGACCATCGTGGGCCTGGAGCCGCTCGACGGCGGGGATCTCAAGATCGGTCAGACCGTCAAGCTCTCCTACGTCGACCAGTCCCGAGCCGGCATCGACCCCAAGAAGACCCTCTGGGAGGTCGTCTCCGACGGGCTGGACTACATCCAGGTCGGCAACGTGGAGATGCCCTCGCGCGCCTACGTCGCCTCCTTCGGCTTCAAGGGGGCCGACCAGCAGAAGCCGGCCGGCGTCCTCTCCGGCGGAGAGCGCAACCGTCTCAACCTGGCTCTGACCCTCAAGCAGGGCGGCAACCTCATCCTCCTGGACGAGCCCACCAACGACCTCGACGTCGAGACCCTGGGCTCCCTGGAGAACGCCCTGCTGGAGTTCCCCGGCTGCGCCGTGGTCATCACCCACGACCGCTGGTTCCTCGACCGCGTGGCCACCCACATCCTGGCCTGGGAGGGGACTGACGAGAACCCCGCTAGCTGGTACTGGTTCGAGGGGAACTTCGCCTCCTACGAGGAGAACAAGGTCGAGCGCCTCGGCCCCGAGGCGGCCCGCCCCCACCGGGTCACCTACCGGAAGCTGACTCGAGACTGAGCCCGGAGCGATCAAGCAGAGTCTCGATCAGCGAACTCATACAGAAACGTTATTCTTCCAGCCGAACGGCCGGAAGAATAACGTTTCTGTTATGAATGGGTGGGAGTGTGGTAAAGACTGTTCGGACCTATACTCGTCCTCGTCAATGAATCAGTCGAGACAACCGGCTGGCAACTGAATAGACAAGAAGATGAAGATGAGTATGAGCGGTCCTGGCGGTCTGGCTGAAAGCGCTGTCGCAGGATGGATGCGGTACCACGGATTTCCGGATGCCGCGGCAATGGATCGTACGGTGGATACCGGAGTCCATGTGATTGCATCGCGCGCCGTCGCCCAGGTGAGGACCTCTCCGGCTCTGGTTGGAATAGAGGACTTGCGGAGGCTGGTCCATGACTCCCAGATGAGGCCGGGGTGCTATCGAATCGCCTTCTCTGTCGCCGGGTTCTCCGGTGAGGCGATGCGCTTCGCCGAGGAGTGCGGCATCGCTCTCCTGGTCCTGCGGCCCGATGGCTCAGCTATTCCGGTCAATGCCTGGGGTGAGAACCTTGCTGGTTCTCGTCCGAATGTCGCCTCGTTCATGCCTGCCTCCGCTCCACCTCGGCCGGTACCTGCTCCCGCGGTCCCGCAGAAGCGATCCATCTGGCGTCACCCCATGACGTGGTACGTCATTGCGATCATGATGCTGGGCAGTGCCATCGTAGGATTCTTAGACATGTTCACCAAGGCACGCGACGTTGGTTCCTCCATCGGCGGTTTGGTCATCTGTCTGCTTCTGTCGTATGTGTCTTTTCGTTACGCTCAGAAACTGGGGCGGCAGAGGCGCTGGTAACCGACTCGACGAGGGGAGGGAAGCACTCTCGCGATAGGCCTCCCGCCGGTGTCTCACGCGTATTGTCGGTTGGTGCCGCTTGCACTTAAGGCGCTGCGGGAGGTGTCATGATGCGTAGAAATACCCCAGGACTCATCCCTGAAGGCGGCGTTATCGGGAGGCTCCCGTTCGACGGGCAGTGGCTGACCGAGCGCAGTCCCACACGCCGCGTTCCCAGCCATGGGACTCACCTGTTCGCCACCACGTACGCGTTTGACTTCGTCGCTGTCGACGACGATGGTCTCACGGCTCCGGCACGCAGCATGCTTGCGCTCTTCACCCCCGAACCGCCAGAGCTCTTCTACACCTTCGGTCGTCCCCTGTACTCGCCCGTTGCGGGAACCGTGGTCTCCGTTCACGACGGCGAGCCCGACCACGTGGCGCGCCGTTCCGTCCTGACTCGCATCCCGTACGGATTGAGTCAGCCCCAACGAATTCGGCAGGGACTTCCCGCCATCCCTGGAAACCACATCATTATCCAGATTGCCGAGGGGCCTCATTGCGTGGGACTCGTGCACCTTCAGCGAGGCTCCGTCCAGGTGTCGCCCGGCGACCGGGTGAACGCAGGCGATCAGATCGGTCGATGCGGCAACTCCGGGAACTCCACGCAGCCCCACCTTCACATCCAAGCGATGGACAGCCCAGATCTCCGTGCCGCGAAGGGGGTTCCGCTCCGTTTTGAGGAGTTCCGGCAACGCAGCCCACAGCAGGGTGCTCCCTGGGCACTTCGGCGACAGTCATGCCCCGAGCAGGGGGCGGTCATCGTTGGAATTTGATGTACCGAGTCGCTGGCGCGACGCGGGAGAACAACAAGGACATCAGTTCGGGTCGTTCGATGAAAGGAATTTCGCAACCGAGGAATGAACTTCTGGATTTCCGGCCCAGTAGGCGTGCCTGGCATTTGGAACCATAAATACTTCTGAATTTGGGATTCTCTTTCCAAGAATTGCTGCGTTGCCGGGGTCGGAGATGGGGTCATTCGCGCCGTGGAGGACTAAGGTGGGGATCGTGATTTTCTCTGGAACTGGCCCGTCAGGTCGGTCTGAGGCCTTGCTGTGGATGCTCATTGCTTCTGGTGAATGAGGCGCGGGGAAGACGCTGGTGGCTTGTTGAGGATTTGCTGCGATCCAAGGATCCGGATAGAAGAGTGAAGCTAGTGCGCTTGGGTCGCCGGATGCTAGGGTCGCTGCTCCAGTGGTAGGGCGAGGTAGTCCAGTTCCGTCGCCAACGCTAGTGCCCCCAATGGTGAGTGTAATAATGCGGTCTGCATGCTCCGCTCCGAGCCACTGAGCAATTCTTCCTCCCATTGAGTGTCCGTAAACGTGTGCCCTATCGATACCTGCGTGATCGAGGATGGTGACTACATCCTTTGCGAAATCTCTCGTCGACCATTCTGAGTTCAGTGGCGCTGTGTTCTGGCCGGTGCCTCTGTGGTCAAGGAGTACGATGGTTCGATTGGTGAATTCGTTGAGAACGGAGTCCCATCCGTGGTGGTCGAGTCCCCTTCCTTGGATAAGCACTAATGGAGCTTTAGGTGATGATGTGTTTCTTATGGAGTACCAAAGGCTGCCGCCTTTTAACAGTGTCACAGAAGTCATGATTCAATCATATCATGAAAACTTAAAAGCTGTTCGCTGGGATGGCGGGGATAGTGATATTGTGTTCACGAGTGGGAGATTGTTTTTGCTGACGGTGGCTCTTGTGTGCGGTTCCGCTTGCATTCTTGTCTCGAATCGCCCCCTGAGTCTCACGTCCTCTCTCTGTCATTTTGACGCCTAGACTAACCCTATTCTCTCCTCTTGAGAAAGAATCTGAATAAATGCGTTTATGTCAGCCAGGCTGTGAGGCCGTGGACGATGGCCGCGATCGACGGGCCGATGATCATGGCCACCTCTCTGCGTCGGATACCGATGCCGGCGTCGACGATCTGGACCACCATTGCAGC
>CAJZFF010000001.1 GCA_915069725.1 uncultured Actinomyces sp. | reverse complement strand
ACTCGTGCGACCGGCACGTCCAACCGCAGCCGCAGCCAGGCGATCATGAGCGAGAGCGAGGAGTTCCTCGGCTCACCGGCCACCACCACCTCCCGCAGGCTGCCCGCGCGCAGCAGCGGGTCCAGGGTGGAGGCCACCATGGCGCGCCACAGGGTGATGCGGGTCCAGGCCAGGTCGATGTCGCCGCGAACGCTCACCGGCGCCAGTGCCCGCAGCGCCCTGGCGGGGAAGTCCTGCGCGGGGGTGTTGGTGATGCGTGTGGAGCCCAGGCGTCCCAAGGGATCCTGCGAGGGGATCTCGGGGACGGTCGTCGGCCACCACACGACCACAGGGGCGTCGGGCAGGAGGAATGGCACCACCAGCGTGTCGGTGTGCAGAGCCGCCTCGTCCCAGGGCCGTAGGACCAGTGTCTCGCCGGCACCGGCGTCGTGACCGACACGGATCTCAGCGTCCAGGTGCCCGCCGGCCTGGGCCGGGACGTGTCCGTCACGGCTGCGCGGAGTCACGCGACCGGCAGTGTCCTCCTCAGGCGGTTTGACGACGGCGATGATGCGGCTGGGGTGATCCCGGCTGGCACCGTGCGCGGCGCACAGCGCGTCCTCCAGGCCCTTCTCGTCGGTGGAGATCACGAGAGTCAGCACCCGGGAGGAGCCGGAGGTCCCCTCGTGCTCCACCAGCCGGGAGACGATCCGGGAGGTGGTCGTCGCGGTCAGTGTGGTAATCATGAGCGCCTCCAGGTGCGGCCGTCGCGGGCAAGGAGTTCGTGGGCACTGGCCGGCCCCCAGGAGCCGGGGCGATAGCCCTCGGGACTCCCACCGGCGCTCCAGTGCTCGATGACGGGATCGAGGATGCGCCAGGACAGGTCGACCTCGCGCTGGTGGGGGAAGAGCGGGGCATCACCCAGGAGCGCATCGAGGATGAGTCGCTCATAGGCCTCCGGGGACTCCTCGTTGAAGGTGGCTCCGTAGCCGAAGTCCATGGAGACGTCGCGCAGCTCCATCTGGGTTCCGGGCACCTTGGAGGCCAGCCGCAGCGTGATGCCCTCATCGGGCTGGATGCGCAGCACGATGGTGTTGGCACCCACGGCCGTGGTGGCCGCCGACTCAAAGGGCAGGAACGGCGGCTGCTTGAAGACGACGGCGACCTCGGTGACCCGGCGGGTCAGGCGCTTACCGGCGCGCAGGTAGAACGGCACGCCGGCCCAGCGGCGGTTGGCGATCTCCAGGCGCAGAGCGGCAAAGGTCTCGGTTCGGGAGTCGGCGGCGACGCCGTCCTCCTCCAGATAGCCCCGCACCGGCAGCCCTCCCTGGAAGCCGGCGTCGTAACGGCCCCGGGCAGTGGTGAGGTCCAGGTCCAACACCCCATCGCGCTCCAGACGCACGCAGTTGAGGACCTTCTCCTTCTCCAGGCGCACCGCGGCCGCCTCCATGCTGGTGGGCTCCTCCATCGCGGTCAGCGCCAGGAGCTGGAGCAGGTGGTTCTGGATGACGTCGCGCGCCGAGCCGATGGTGTCGTAGTAGCCGGCCCGGGTTCCGATACCGATGTCCTCGGCCATCGTGATCTGGACGTGGTCGACGTAGCGCTGGTTCCACAGCGGCTCGAACATCGTGTTGGCGAACCGCAGCGCCAGGATGTTCTGCACCGTCTCCTTGCCCAGGTAGTGGTCGACCCGGAAGACGTCGTCGGGACGCACGATGCGTCCCACGAGGTCATCGAGCTCTCGGGCGCTGGCGCGGTCGTGCCCGAAGGGCTTCTCAATGACCACGCGGCGCCAGGCCTCGGGCGACTCCTCCACGAGCCCGGAGCGGGCGATGCGCTCGGTGACGGCGGGGAACCACCCCGGAGGGATCGACAGGTAGAAGGCGCGGTTGCCGCGCGTGCCCCGGGTGGCGTCCAGGTCATCCACCACGGCCGTGAGCCGGTCGTAGGCGGCGTCGTCCTCGAAGGAGGCGAACTCCACGAAGCGCATCCCCGCTGCCAGCTGCTCCCAGATGGCGGGACGCCACGGGGTACGGGCGCCCTCCCGAGCCGACTTCTCCACGTAGGCGCGCAGGTCATCGTCGGACCAGGAGCGCCGGCCGACCCCCACCAGGGAGAAGCTGGGGGAGAGCAGGCCCCGGTTGGCCAGGTCGTAGATCGCGGGCAGGAGCTTGTGACGGGCCAGATCGCCGGTAATGCCGAACATCACCAGGACGCAGGGGTCCGCGATACGCGGAAGGCGAAGGTCACGGGCGTCGAGAAGCGGGTTGACCGCCCGCGCGGGTCTCGACGACGGGAACGGAGTCGCAGAGTCGGAGCTGGACACGTCAGCCTTTCTGAGATTCGACGAACGGCGGACCAGATGGCACCGACGGGTCGTCGGAGCACTGCGGCGCTCTGAGCGGAGGCCCGGCCAGGGCCGCTGCACCGCTTGGAGGAACCGTGCTGGCCGCACCTGTCACTGTAGCGCCACCTCAGGCGGCTCACCTGGCAGGGACAGGCCTGTCGTGAGCCGTCACACGTCGTTGCCGACACGTCTGAACCACGGACGGTCCTCGTGCGCGAGGACTGGACGCGGTAGGGTCACAGAGGTTGACAGGTGCGAGTGGGTACTCATCAGCGTCGTGAACCGTAATGCTGACACGCCGTTGCCGTTATCGCAGAGCGCAACCAGTATCCTCCGCCACCAAGGCTTGGAATCGCAGCGCCGTCATGAGGGGCTGCGGCACAGGAAAGGACTTCCATGAGCAGCTTCATCCCCGCACCGGCCACAGCCGACCTCGGTGTCTTCGGGCTGGGGGTGATGGGGGCGAACCTGGCCCGCAATTTGGCTCGTCACGGTCACGCGGTCGCCGTCTTCAACCGCACGCTTGCCCGTACCGAGAGGCTCATCGAGCGCTACGGCTCCGAGGGCGATTTCGTGCCCGCAGCTGACCTGAAGGACTTCGTGGCCTCGCTGCGCACGCCGCGTGTGGCCATCATCATGGTTCAGGCCGGAGCTGCCACCGAGGCGGTTATCGAGGAGCTCGCCGCCCTCATGGAGCCCGGTGACATCATCGTCGACGCCGGCAACACGCTCTACACCGACACCCGGCGCCGCGAGGTCTCCCTGCGTGAGCGCGGGCTGCACTTCGTGGGCATGGGGGTCTCCGGCGGTGAGGAGGGGGCGCTCAACGGCCCCTCGATCATGCCCGGCGGCACCGCCGAGTCCTACGACCGCCTGGGGCCGATGCTGGAGTCCATCTCGGCCCACGTCGACGGCACGCCGTGCTGCACCCACGTCGGCCCCGACGGCGCCGGCCACTTCGTCAAGATGGTCCACAACGGCATCGAGTACGCCGATATGCAGCTCATCGCCGAGGCCTACGACCTGCTGCGCCACGTCGGCGGGTTCACGGTCCCCGAGATCGCCGAGGTCTTCCGCTCCTGGAAGGACTCCGAGCTCGACTCCTACCTCATCGACATCACCACCGAGGTCCTGTCGCACACCGATGCGGCCACCGGTGAGGCCTTTGTCGATATCGTCGTCGACGCGGCCGGCCAGAAGGGCACCGGGGTGTGGACCACTCAGACGGCCCTCGAGCTGGGAGTGGCCGTGCCCGCCATCGCCGAGGCCACCTTTGCACGCGCGGTCTCCTCCTCCAGCGCGGCGCGGGCCGCGGTTCAGGCCGCTGACATCGCTGCAGGAACCACTCAGACGGCCCTGACCGACCCCGAGGAGCGACGCGGCTTCGTCGATGCTGTCAAGCAGGCCCTCTACGGCTCCAAGATCGCCGCCTACGCCCAGGGCTTCGACGAGATCGCCACCGCCTCGAAGCAGTTCGGCTGGAACATCGACCTGGGTGCCATGGCCCGCATCTGGCGAGGCGGCTGCATCATCCGCGCCCGCTTCCTGGACGACATCACCCGCGCCTACGCCGAGAACCCCTCTCTGGCCAGTCTGCTCACGGCGCCGGTCTTCGCCTCCTCCCTGGCGACGGTCCTGCCCGCCTGGCGCCAGGTGGTGGCCACCTCCGCCACCACCGGCGTCCCCGCCCCGGCCTTCGCCTCCTCCCTGGCCTATGTCGACCAGCTGCGCTCCCGGCGCCTGCCGGCCGCCCTCATCCAGGGGCAGCGAGACTTCTTCGGCTCTCACACCTACCACCGCACCGACGACGTCGAGGGCGTCTACCACACCCTGTGGGCCACGCCCGAGCGCACCGAGGAGAAGTGGGACTGAGGTTTCACAAGGCCTGGCACCCACCTCGTACCAGGCTCGTGGAGGTCTCGGCCGCGACCGCATGCCGCTAGATTTTGGCGCATGACGACCACCGCGCCCGCCCGCTCCGACAGCCCCACGAACCTGCGTCACGAGGAGGCCGCCTGGCGATCCTCCGTGTGCCAGGTGCCCTCCACCCACGTGGCCGTGGACGTGACCAGGGCCATCGACCGCCACGAGGCCGCCTTCAGCGTGCGTTGCCTGATGAGCCTGGACATCAGGCAACGCACCGAAGGACTCTGGGTGGACTTCGTGGGGCAGGCGGTCGACTCCCTCAGCATCGACGGGCAACCGGCCCCGGTGATCTGGGATGGGGCCCGTATCGAGCTGCCCGTCCTCGACCCGGGCGAGCACACGGTGGAGATTGCGGCGCGTGGCCTCTACTCCAACTCGGGTCAAGGGCTGCATCGCTTCCATGACCCGGTCGACGGCGCCACCTACCTCTACACCCACTTCGAGCCCTCCGACGCGCGCCGGGCCTGGCCGGTGATGGAGCAGCCGGACATCAAGACCCGCTTCTCGCTGGAGGTCACGCACCCCCGCGGCTGGACGGTCATGTCCAACACCCGCCCGCAAGTTGGCGGATCGAGCCCCCAGGCCCCCACCGGCACGGACCGCGGCTGTGAGACGACGTCCTTCGCCGCCTCCAGGCCCCTGCCCAGCTACCTCACCGCACTGGCCGCCGGCCCCTGGCACCGAGTGACCGGGCAATGGACGTCTCCGAGCCGTCCGGGCCTGACGATTCCCCTGTCCTGGTCCTGCCGCGCCAGCCTGGCCGAGCACCTCGATGCCGCAGAGCTCCTCGACCTGACCCGGGCCGGTCTGGACCTGTATGACCGGGCCTACGCCTACGGCTTCCCCTGGGACTCCTACGACAGCGTGCTCGTCCCGGAGTACAACCTCGGAGCCATGGAGAACCCGGGCTGCGTCACCTTCAACGAGGAGCTCTACCTCTTCAGGGGGCCGGTCACCCGCTCCCAGAGGGCCGGACGCGCCAACACGATCCTCCACGAGATGTGTCACATGTGGTTCGGCGACCTCGTGACCCCCACCTGGTGGGAGGACACCTGGCTCAAGGAGTCCTTCGCCGATCACCAGGGCACCTGGGCCGAGGCCGAGGCGGCCGGCTACACCGAGGCCTGGGTGAGCTTCGCCTCCACCCGCAAGGCCTGGGCCTACCTGGAGGACTCCCGGCCGGCCACTACCCACCCCATCGTCGCCCGGGTCGACGACGTCGAGGCCGCCCGGCAGGCCTTCGACGGCATCACCTACGCCAAGGGGGCCGCCGTCCTCAAGCAGCTCGTCGCCCACGTCGGCCAGGAGGCCTTCTTCAAGGCCTCGGGTCTCCTCTTCGAGCGCAGAGCCTACGGCAACGCCTCCCTGGACGACTTCCTGCACGTGCTCTCCCAGGTCTCAGGCCGTGACATGCAGAACTGGGCTCGCGCCTGGCTCCACACCGCAGGCCCCTCGGTCATCACCGACGAGCTGGTCGTTCATGAGGGACGCATCGCCTCCCTGACCCTGCAGCAGGAGGGGAGCGACCCGGTGAGCGGGTGGACCGTGCTGCGTCCGCACACGCTCGTCGTCGGCCTGTACTCCTTCGACGGGGACGGAGCGCTGGTACGCACCCACCGTTTGCCGGTGGTCCTGGAGGCCGCGAGCCTCGACGTCGTCGAGGCCGTGGGTCTGCCCGCTCCCGATCTCGTCATCGTCAACGACGAGGACCTCACCTATGCCGTCGTGCGGCCCGACGAAACCTCGCTGTCATGCCTGACCGGCTCGCTCGGCTCCCTGCATGACCCCATGGCGAGGTCCTTGGCCTGGTCGATGCTGCACAACCTGGTCCGCGACGCGGTTATCGATGCAGCACTGTTCGTCCAGGCCGTTCTGGCGCACGCCGACGATGACACCGAGCCGAGCACCCTGACTGTCCTGCTGAACCAGGCGCTGCGGGTCGCCTGCAGGTATGCCGACCCGCATACGCGGAGCGTGCTCCTGGAGCGCCTCGTGGCCGATGACTCGACCGGGCCCTCCACGGAGGGGGAGCCGGCCACCGTGCCCGGCGGGTGGGGCAGGCTCCGCGCTGCCGCGCCGGGATCCGACGCCCAGATCGTACGCGCCCGCGCCTGGCTGGAGGCAGCAGGGCAGGCGCGGCTGCTCGGTGAGGCGGGCAGTGCCCAGGTGGCCGCTCGTGCACGAGAGATCCTGGACGGAGCCCTGCCAGGACTGGAGCTGGACGCGGACATGCGGTGGCGGGCCCTGACCGCATTGGCGCGGCTGGACGCTGTCAGTGCCAATGAGCTCGAGGCACAGCGGAAGGCAGACCCGACGGCCAGCGGCATCACCCATCACCTGCAGGCCTCCAGCTCGATGCCCCACCAGGACCTCAAGGCCGAGGTCTTCGAGAGGCTCCTCAGCGACACCACGCTGAGCAACGACCACATCGACGCCCTGGTGGCCGGCTTCGCCGTCGACGCCCACCGCGAGCTGACCGCGTCCTTCACCCCCCGTTACCTCCGGGAGATCCAAGGGCTGTGGGCCGGGCGCGGCCAGGAGATCGCCACCCGGTTGGTCGTCGGGCTCTTCCCCGCCTGCGGGGACGAGGCGGATGCCCAAGCAGTCGAGGACTGGCTCGCGACGCACCCCGATGCGCCGACGGCCCTGCGTCGGCTCGTCCTCAAGAGCCTGGACGACCTGCGACGCGCTCTGATCGCTCGACGCACTGGCTCGGTGGTTCTCTGAAGGGCTCGAGCCATCGCCATGCCGCGAGACCTTCGTCCTAGCCTGAGCATCATCAATGCGAGGCCGTAACCTGTTTGAGACCTTCAATCGGTGCTCCCAGTCACCTTACGGGCATCGTCGCGGGCGCGCAGCGGGTAGGCTGCTGGCCAATCATGGAGGGCTGCGTCGTGGTGTTGACTCGACGGCGGTGCAACGAACGGTATGGTGGTCCCTGAGGCGGCGCACCGGGCGCCGCAACGAACCGAGGGGCAGGAATAATGTCGAGCAGTCCGATCGAGCAGGATCCCTCCTCCACACAGACCTTCGGGGTCGTCGACGTCGCCAACGCGGTCGACTCCCCGGTGGTGGGGCTGAGCCAGCAGGACGCCGCCGCGATCGCTGCCCTACCGTCGGGAACGGCGCTTCTCCTCGTCCACCACGGGCCGACCACCGGTGCGCGGTTCCTCCTGGACGCCGAGGAGACCACCGTGGGGCGCCACCCTCGTGCCGACATCTTCCTCGATGACGTCACCGTCTCCAGGAAGCACGCGGTCTTCTCGTCGCTGCCCGATGGCGGGTACGGCGTCCGTGATTCCGGTTCGCTCAATGGAACGTATGTCAACCGCACGCGTGTGGAGCAAGTGGCGCTTCGCTCCGGTGACGAGGTCCAGATCGGCAAGTACCGGATGACCTACCACCCCGGCCCCCAGGGCGGAGCCGCGTCTCGGTGAGCGCTGCAACCGCACGAAGCAAGAAGCGAGAAGCCCCCTCCTCCTTGCTTGAGGCCTCTGAGCGCCCGGCGGGCGAGACCTGGCCCCGTGGCATCTCTCGAGAGCCTGTGATGAAGATCGGGCAGGTGGTGGATCTCCTCAAGGTGGAGTTCCCTGCCCTGTCGATCTCCAAGGTTCGCTATCTCGAGGGTGAGGGACTCATCAGCCCTCACCGTGTTGGCAATGGGTACCGTCGCTATTCGCAGGCGGACCTGGAGCGGCTGCGCTACGCCTTGGCGGTGCAGCGCGACGAGTACCTTCCGTTGCACGTCATCCGTGAGCGTCTGGCGCGGCTTGACGCCGACGTCGAGGCCCCAGCTCCACAGCCCGTTGCCCGGGTGGTCGCCCGGGATGGCCGGATCGTCGACGACGGCCCCATGGATCTGGAGGCGCTCCTGGCTCACTCCGGTGCCAGTGAGTCCCAGATCGAGGAGCTCGTCGCGGTCGGACTCATCAGCCCCGATGTTCGTGGACGCTACAGTCAGCAGAACCTCAGGACCGTGCGTCTGGCCATGGAGATCACCCGCAAGGGAGTGCCCCTGCGCAACTTGCGCGCGGTACGCGCCTCAGCTGAGCGGGAGGCGGACACGATCGACCAGGCAGTGGCTCCGCGTCGGTCGCGCTCGCGCAGCGCCGGTGAGGAGACGGCTCGGGAGCTGGCCGAGCTTGTCGCGGATCTGCACACGATTCTGCTGCGTCGTGCCGTTGACGCGCTGGGCTGAGGGCGGGCGCGCGCACCACGCCCGGCAGGCGTTCACCCGGTCGGTGGCTCGTGTCGACGAAGGTCAGCGTGCATCGATGGCGCGTTCCCGGGACAGAGGTGACTACCTCCCGTAGGGTTGGAACGTGCCCTTGATGCAGTTGGTGGGTGTCAGATCCACCGATCCTGATGACGGCTTGGTCGCCGTCCTCGTGGAGGACGGCGGACCGACGATGCTGGCCATTCCGGTGACGGCGCACGAGGGACTGGTGCTGCAGGCCCACGGCTCGCACCGCTCGCCCTCATGGCCCAGGCTCCTTGACGACGTCGTCGAGGCGCTGGGCGGTCGCATCGGGCGCACTGAGCTCGACGTCGATGATGACGCGCGTATCGTCGCCAGGCTCGTCGTTGAGACTCCTGTCCGCACCAGTGGCGTGACGACCGTGGCCTGCACTCCGGGAGAGGGGCTGCTTCTGAGCGGATACCACCGGTTCCCGGTGCACGCCAGCAGCTCGCTGATGCGCCTGAGGGCTGTGGATCTCAGCGACGACCACGGTGCTGAGCGCCTTGAGCAGTGGCAGCGAGTGCTGTCGCAGACCGATGACCTGGCCGACGGCGACACGCGGGACTGATGTGACTGATGTGACTAGTGTTGTAATCTATGTCACTCGTGGTTGCTGCCGTCCTGCCGGAGAATCGGCTGTATCGCGGCGAATAGTCGGTGTGCGGGCCGTGACTGTCGACCTCAGCTAGAGATTCATGCCTGACGGCACACCGAGATGGGGCGTGCCCTTCGTTGAGCATCGCCTCAAGTGGCCCTATCGTGGAGCCGTGGCCGCACGAGGCAGGCCGCCGCACCAGTTCCAGGTGCGTGTTCTTCCGGCGACAGGAGCAGGTCGTGAGCATGAATGAAGCCAGTGCGATAGCAAGGCCTCAGCGTACTCAGGGCATGCTGTTCGGTGACCCTCTGCCCCAGCTCGATGCCGATTCGGGCTACCGCGGGCCGGTGGCCTGCCGAGCTGCCGGCATCACGTATCGCCAGCTCGACTACTGGGCGCGTACCGGGCTGGTTGAGCCATCGATTCGAAGCGCCAAGGGATCGGGCTCCCAGCGGCTCTACTCCTTCCGCGACATCCTGGTCCTCAAGGTCGTCAAGCGCCTCCTGGACACTGGCGTCTCGCTCCAGCAGATCCGTACGGCGGTCAGTGCCCTGCACTCCCGCGGTGTCGAGGATCTGGCCTCCATCACCCTCATGAGTGACGGCGCCTCGGTCTACGAGTGCACCTCGGCCGACGAGGTCGTCGACCTGGTCGCAGGCGGCCAGGGCGTCTTCGGTATCGCCGTGGGGCGGGTATGGCACGAGGTCGAGGGAGCGCTGGCGGACCTGCCCGTCGATCACGCTCAGGCCCTCGGGACTCCTCTGGTTGAGGACGAGCTGGCTAAGCGTCGCGCTGCCAAGCGGCAGCAGGCCATCTGAGCGCCGGGAGGCGCGCACCATCAGAACGCTTGTTCGCTGAGGCTGGAACCGCGGTGACGGTTCCAGCCTTCAACGTATTCTGGCCGAGTCGATCCGATTCACGACAAGGCGAGTGTCGCCGTGGTGCAGCTTCCGGCGGCGCTCTCATACACCAGGAGGCAAGATGACTGGAGCTCCCACCCGTAACCTGGCCGACCTGAGGATCAGCCCCATTGGGCTGGGAGGTAACGTCTTCGGCTGGACGGCCGACGAGGCGACCTCCTTCCAGGTGCTGGACGCCTACCTGGACGGTGGCGGGAACCTCGTCGACACTGCTGACGGATACTCCTACTGGGCTCCTGGGAACTCAGGAGGGGAGTCGGAGACCGTGATCGGTGCCTGGCTCGCCTCGCGTCCTGTCCGTGAGCGCGTAGTTCTGGCCACGAAGGTCTCCACCAAGCCCGACCGTCCGGGGCTGAGCGCGGATAACATCCGCCGGGCGCTGGAGGAGTCGCTGTCGCGGCTGCGTACCGACGTTGTTGATATCTATTACGCCCACTTCGATGACGAGTCGACTCCGTTGGAGGAGACCGTCGGCGCCTTCGAAGAGGCCCGACTCGCCGGCAGGATCCGGCATGTGGGGCTGTCCAACTACACGCCTGAGCGCATCCGGCAGTGGTTCGCCATCGCTGACGCTCAAGGGTGCGCTCGGCCCATCGTTCTTCAGCCCCACTACAACCTGCTCCACCGAGGCGACGTCGAAGGCCCTGGCGCCAGGGGGCGGGTGGCTGCCGAGCTCGGTATGGGGCTCATGCCCTACTTCGCCCTGGCCGCCGGTTTTCTCACGGGGAAGTACCGTCGTGACGAGCCGATCAGTGGCGATAGGGCTGGAATGGTTGCCGACTACCAGCGGCCCGAGTGCTATGACGTCGTTGAGACTGTCGCCAGTGTAGCGGCGGATCATGGGGTGGAGCCGGCAGCCGTCGCTCTGGCTTGGCTGCGTGATCGTCCCGGTGTTACCGCTCCGTTGGCCTCAGCACGGGATCTCAACCAGCTGCGGCCGATCACGGAGGCGCTGACCCTCGAGATCAGCGACGAGGAGACCCGGGCTCTCACCCGGGTCTCCGATGCCGCGCGTTCCTGACCCGTTGTAGGGTCGGCCGGCGCTTACAGGGTGCGCCTGCCCAGAACGTAACGGCGGCTGTATCCGTCGGAGAGGTCGGTGATGGTGACGCGAACCAGGCCGGCCTCATCGACGCGGTAGTGCTCTTGAATCCGCGGACCGTGATCGCGCCGCTCCACCGAGTAGGTCCTCAGCTCCTCGTCATCGACGTCCCGCAGGGAGGCCTCGAAGGGGAAGACGATGTCCTGGTAGGGGGCGATCTCGCCGCGGGGCTCACCGCCTTCGTCGACACCGGCGCACTCCACGAAGCGGTACCAGCCGATGTTGTGCGCCGCGTCGTACTCGCGGGTCAGCACCGTGCCTTCCCGCCCCCCGGGCGAGGCCTGGACGGACTCGGGGCTCAGAATCGCGTCGAAGGTGAGGCGGTGGCCGCCGTCGGCCTCGCGGAAGACACCGAAACCCCGTGAGAGCCGGTCAGTCAGGTCGTAGTCGCTGGTGCGGTCCGCCGCGATCGCCAGGCCGATGGCGGTGGAGGCCCCGGGGTAGGGGGAGCGGTGAACCCGACGACCGAAGCGCTCCCGCAGGAGCCTGGGTACCAGAGGAAGACCGGAGGCGCCGCCAACCAGGTAGACGCCGGCGATGTCGGTCAGGTCCGGGCTCCCGTCGTCCATCCTGCCGACCAGAGGGGCCATCGTGGCCAAGGACCGCTCAATGAGCGGTGTGCAGGCCGTGTACAGGTCGGACACCGGCAGAACGACGTCCTGGCCTCTGAGGATGATGAGCACCCGACGGCTCTGAGGGGTCAGGTGCTCCTTGGCGTCGCGGCACTGGTCCAGTAGGTCGTCGAGCTCGGTGGGGGAGAGGTCCTCCTCGGTGATGCCCGCCCGGCTCAGGGCCATCGTGGCCATGAGCAGGTCGACATCGTCCCCGCCCAGGTCTCCCAGCCCGTGAGAGGCCAGCACCTCGTGAGACGTGCCGACGACGTCGACCAGTGAGGTGTCGAAGGTGCCACCGCCCAGGTCGTAGACCAGGACCCGGGTGCGCCTGGAGGAGACGGTGGTCGCCTTGCGGTGGGTGTACTCGAATCCGGCTGCACTGGGCTCGTTGAGCATGGCGGCGATGCGGAAACCGGCCTGCTGGAAGGCCTCAAGAGTCAGAAGACGCTGCGCCCCGTAGGCGTGGGCGGGCACGGCGACCACCACGCGGGCGCGGGTGATGTCGATGCCCCGATCAGCGAGCTCGGACTTCAGGTGACGGAGGTAGCTGGTGAGAACCTCCAAAACGGAGAAGGTTTTGTCTCCCAGCCGTACCGGCGTCGAAGCGGTCAACGTGGGGGAGGCCAGGACCCGCTTGAGGCTGCGCAGCAACGGAGCGCCCTGGTGAGCTGCCTGCCTGGCGGCGAAACCGTGAACGAGCGTCCCCTCGTGCAGCGCTGTCAGCGAGGGGATGAAGTCGTGCTCGTCGCCGTGCTCATCGGTGAAGCTGATAATGGGATAGTTCCCCCGGTCAGCACGTGCCACGACGGTACGTGTCGTCCCCAGGTCGATTCCCAGATCGATGTCTGTTGCTGACTCGTGGTCGATCCCCTGGTCGGGGAGGGTGCCGCTGCCGATGCTGTCCAGGCTCTTCGTCGTGTCCGCTGCCATGCAGTGACCCTATCGTGACGGGCCCTTCCTTCCGGGGTAAGCCACCATGTTGAGAGGTAGTTGTGGAACGTGACAATTTGCTCAGCGGTTTTGCCCCGAAGGTGGGACGAAAGACCGTGTTGCTGGGGAGCGGGCATGACGCGCTTATGAGACCTGGGGAACCAGTGCGAGCCTCGTATGCGATCGGTTAGGCAGCAGGGGGGTCGGCGGGTAACAATACTGGTGGGTTGCGTTCACGCGACCCGGACCTCCGCAGCCGTCTGCCAGGGCGGTCGAGAGGGTCAGCCAGATCTCCCATCGGGAACGGTATGAGCACCATTCTCTTCCTCGTGATCGTTGTCGTCGTGACGGCTCTCGTCTTCGACTTCACGAACGGTTTCCACGACTCGTCCAATGCGATGGCGACGTCGGTGGCGACAGGCGCCTTCACACCCAGAAGAGCGGTTCTGGTCGCCGCCGTGCTCAACGTGATCGGCGCCTGCCTGTCGACGGAGGTCTCCAAGACCATCTCTCACGGCATGTTCGACGACGCAGTGATCCAGGCGGCGCCGGCCATGATCTTCGCTGGTCTGGCCGGCGCCATCCTGTGGAACCTGGCGACCTGGTTGTTCGGGCTGCCGTCATCCTCGTCCCACGCGCTGTTCGGAGGACTCATCGGAGCGGTCGTGGTGGCAGCCGGAGTCCAGGGAGTCCACTGGGGGACGGTGATCTCCAAGATCATCCTGCCCGCCGTCATCGCACCGGTCGTGGCCGGACTGGCGGCAGCCCTGGCCACGGCCCTGGCTTACCGCATCGCGCATCCGACCAACCCGTACTCCGAGAGGCTCTTCCGTAACAGCCAACGGGTCACCGCATCATTGGTGGCGCTGTCTCATGGCACCTCTGATGGGCAGAAGACCATGGGGGTCATCACGCTGGTGCTGGTGGCCGGTGGCTACCAGGAGGCCGGTACCGGGCCTCACTGGTGGGTCATCGCCGCAGCGGGCCTCGCCATCGGCCTGGGTACCTACTCGGGCGGGTGGCGCATCATGCGCACCATGGGGCGTGGGCTGGTGCATGTCGAGGCTCCGCAGGGCTTCGCCTCCGAGACCGCCTCGACGGTGGCGATCCTGGCCTCCTCCCATCTTGGTTTTGCGCTGTCCACCACCCACATCTGCACCGGGTCGATCCTGGGTTCCGGGATCGGGCGGGGCACCAAGGTGTCCTGGAGGACTGCCGGCAAGATGGGGATCGCATGGCTGGTAACGCTTCCGTGTTCGGGCCTGGTGGGGGCCGCCACGTCCTATGTCGCGGTCAAGGGCGGCGTGCCGGGCACGATCGCCGTCATCTGCCTGCTCATCCTGGGGGCCCTGGCCATCATTCGGCAGGCGAGCCACAACCGGGTGGATTTCTCCAACGTCAATGACGCCTCCGAGGTCGTTGTCGTCAAGCAGGATCCGGCACTGGGACGTGAGCCGAGGACGCTGGACGAGGTGCGCTCCGAGATCGTCAACGGCGTGGCGGACCAGGACAGTACGCATCGGATGACGACAGGATCCATGGCATGACCGGTATGGCGATCGACTGGGGCTCACTGGGGCTGGTGGCGTCAGTGACGGTGCTGGGAACCGCCTTCATCCTCACCATCTGCTCGCTGGCGGCCCGTATGCTGGCCACCGTGCACGCCAAGCACGAGGCCGGCGAGGTTGAGGGGGTACGTCAGGCTCAGGTCCTGGCGGGTGTCTTCATCACCATTGCCGCCGTGATCGCGTTATTCGGTCTGTGGCTCATCGTCCCGTACTTCCACTGAGAACCGCCTCGGAGCATGACAGTGGTCCTGCTAACATCCCTTCGTGACTGAGGACCTCAAGCGCCTGTCCCAAGAGGCTATTGCCGCATCCGCGGTGGCCGATGACCCGGACTATCCCTGCTTCCATGTTGTCCCGCCGGTGGGGCGACTCAACGATCCCAACGGGCTGCTCGTCGACGGCGACACCTACCACGCCTTCTACCAGCTCAGCCCCTTCCATCCCCACCGCAAGCTGGTCTACTGGGGGCACTCCTCCTCGACGGACCTGCTGCACTGGCGCCACCACGCCCCCGCCGTCATCCCGGACTCCTCCTACGACCTCAGTGGTGCGTATTCCGGTAACGCGATCGTGCTGGAGGGCCATGAGGTCGATGCCGCCCCTACTCGGGCTCCGTTCCAGCTGTTCTACACCGGCAACCTCAAGGACCCTGTGACCGACGAGCGCACCGCCAGTCAGTGCCTGGTGACCAGCGGTGACCTGACCGACTTCGCCAAGTGGCCCGGAAATCCGCTTATCCCCGCCCACGCCGAGGGCTACACGTCCCACTACCGTGACCCGCAGGTCTTCCGGGATCCTGACCGGCCGGGGGAGTACCGCATGCTCATCGGGGTCCAGCGCGCCGATGAGACCGGCGCCGCCGTCCTGTACCGTTCCCGGGACCTGGTCTCCTGGGAGCTGGAGGGGGAGCTGAGCTTCCCTGGCGCGGGAGGCGCCTTCGATGCCTTCGGGTACATGTGGGAGTGCCCCGGCCTGGTGAGGCTGAAGGATGAGGACACCGGTGAGGACTGGGACATTCTCATCTGGTGCCCGCAGGGCATCACCCCCGACCGGGAGGGCTTTGAGAACATCTTCCCCTGCGTCTACACGGTGGGGCACCTCGTGGGCACTGAGCTGCGAGACACCGGCGGGGTCTTCCACGAGGTCGACCGGGGCTTCGAGTTCTACGCCCCTCAGGTCTTCGCCCGTCGTCCATCCGAGCCGGGGCCGGTCCTGCTGACCGGGTGGGCGGGCAACGCCTCCGAGGACGATCAGCCCTCCATCGAGACCGGGCAGTGGGTCCACGCCCTGACCATGCCTCGGATACTGAGTCTCAAGGCGGGCCGACTCATCCAGTGCCCCGCCGCCTCACTGCCGTATGACGCCGGGGAACCGGCTCTCGTGGGTGAGTGCGTGAAGGCGGGCCTCTACGAGATCGATGAGCTCAGCGGGCACCGCAGCTGGCAGCTGCGCCTGGAGGCAGACGCCGAGCAGACCACGGGGCCGTGGGGACTGCAGATCGGCTCGGATGACTCGCACGTGGACATCACCCTGGATCGGCAGGTGCTGCGGGTGGACCGCTCTACCTCCCGCTACGCCCAGCACGGATCGGTGCGCAGCGTGACGCTCCCTGAAGGGTGTGCGCCGGTGCTGGAGGTCATTCACGACCGATCGCTGACTGAGGTGTTCGTCGGTGACGGGGCATTGGTCCTCACGCTGCGCAGCTTCGTCGACGTCAACAGCACGGGAGCACGGCTGATGGTGGACGGGGACCTTGCGTTGACGGCTGGCAGCACGAGGACATTCGCACCGTCCTGATGCCTTCCCGGCCTCGTGTCGCCATGGGAGCAAAGAGCTCCTGAGCAGGGCGAAGGCGGGGAATAGATCCGGGCCCTTCTCTCCGGTTGCAGGGTGCTCTAACTCACTGTAATGTGACGATCGATTGACATAGGTGTGGCTGCAGGGAGTCAGCGATGATCCCGACCGTTGGGTTTCCCCGCCCTCCCAGGTGTTGCGGTCCCATCACGAGAAAGGAAACCCCCGGGTGGCAATGGATCATGCCCGCGTGGCGAAGGACGTCCTGACATACGTCGGTGGCGCCGACAACATCAACGCAGCAGCGCACTGTGCAACGCGTCTGCGTCTTGTCCTCAATGACATGGACAAGGTCGACCAGAAGGCTCTCGACAAGGATCCCGACCTCAAGGGCACCTTCATCGCGGGCGGCATGTTCCAGATCATCGTTGGCCCCGGAGACGTCGACCTCGTCTTCTCCGAGATGATCCGAACCGGAGGGGTCAAGGAGGTCTCCAAGGACGAGGCCAAGGAGCAGGCCGCCAAGGGCGGCAACCCGCTCTCCCGCTTCATCAAGACCATCGCGGACATCTTCGTTCCGATTCTTCCCGCCCTTATTGCCGGCGGTCTCATGATGGCCCTCAACAATGTCCTGACCGCCCAGGGGCTCTTCGGTGACCAGGCGTTGACGGAGCGCTGGGGCTGGCTCAAGGACTACGCAGCCCTCATCAACATGATCTCGGCGTCGGCCTTCGCCTTCCTGCCGGTACTCGTGGGCTACTCGGCGACCAAGCGCTTCGGTGGCAACGTCTATCTCGGTGCCGCTATGGGCGCGGCCATGGTCTCAACATCGTTGTTGTCCGCCTACAGCATGTCCGACCCGGAGGCGGCGGCGAAGTTCTGGGAGTACACGGGGGAGTCGTCGACCTGGTCCCTGTTCGGTCTGGAAGTAGCCAAGATCGGCTACCAGGCCATGGTCATCCCAGTGCTGTGCGTGGCGTGGATCCTGTCCGTGGTGGAGAAGTGGCTTCACAAGCGGTTATCTGGAACCGCTGACTTCCTGCTGACACCGCTGTTCACCATGCTGGTGACCGGGTTCCTCACCTTCATCGTCGTCGGACCGCTCACCCGTGAGCTGTCGATCTGGATCACGGACGGTCTGGACTGGCTGTACAACACGGCAGGCCCCGTGGGTGGCTTCCTCTTCGGCATCGTCTACTCCCCGATCGTGGTCACCGGTCTTCACCAGTCCTTCCCCGCGGTAGAGCTGCCGCTCATCGCTGACAAGGCCAGTACCGGTGGGTCCTTCATCTTCCCGATCGCCTCCATGGCGAATGTCGCTCAGGGTGCCGTAGCCCTGGCCGTGTTCCTCAAGACCCGTGACGCCAAGATGAAGGGGCTTGCAGGAGCTGGTGGTGTCTCCGCGCTCTTCGGTATCACCGAGCCCGCCATCTTCGGTGTCAATCTTCGACTGCGCTGGCCCTTCTTCATCGGAATGGGGGCAGCCGGTATCGGAGGCATCCTGGTGTCCCTGCTCGACCTGCGCACGCACTCCCTGGGGGCTGCGGGAATGGTGGGCTTCGTGTCGATGCGGACAACCGACATCCCCAAGTACCTCGCCGTGGAGGTGTTCACCATCATCATCGCCTTCGCCGCCGCCTACGCCTACGCCTCAACCCGCGGTAAGGCCTCCCTGGCCGGCGATGACGTCGACGTCGATGAGGCCGCCCTGGAGGCCGAGGCCATGGCTGAGCACGCCGAGACCGTCGAGTTGCCCGCTGAGGCCGCCGAGGACTTCTCCGTCACCGCTCCGATCCAGGGACGTGCGATCTCCTTGTCTGAGGTGGAGGACCAGACCTTCGCCTCGGGCATGCTCGGTCCGGGCATGGCCATCGCACCCGCGGAGGGGCCGGTCGTCTCTCCGGTCGACGGTGAGGTCCTCGTGGCCTTCCCGACCGGTCACGCCTACGGTCTGCGATCCGCCAGCGGAGTCGAGCTGCTCATCCACGTCGGCATGGACACCGTCCAGCTCGAGGGCAAGCACTTCAGCCCCAAGGTCAAGGCAGGCGACAAGGTTCTGCGAGGTATGCCGCTGGTGGACGTCGACTGGGCCGCCGTCGGAGCCGCCGGATACCAGACCGTCACCCCGATCGTCGTCTCCAACGCCCAGGGCTACGAAGGAATCGAGGAGCACGGTGCTGGAACGATTCACCGGGGCGATGCGCTCTTCGACGTCGTGCGCAAGGACGACGACTCCGGTGCCGACAAGACGGATGCTCAGGCTGACGCCGCGCAGGCCAAGGCCTGATCCGGTCAAGGATCGTCCGTGATACGGATGCTCGTGGGCCCCGACCACCCAGGTAGGGGACAACGAGCATCGTCAACGGATCACTAGGCGGTACGGCCGGGCAGCAGCTTCACCGGCATGGGGGAGGGGGCCTGCAGGTCCTCCGTCCCGGGACCGCCCGACTGCGTGCTCTGCGCGGAGACAGCGGTGGTCGAGTCGATCCGCTTCAGGAGCAGGTCGACCGCTGCTCGTGCCAGCTTGGCGATGGGTTGCTGGATCGTGGTCAGCGCCGGCAGGGCGTGCTGCATGGCGACCGTTCCGTCGAAGCCGATCACCTTGAAGTCGTCCGGAATCCTCAGATCGCGCTGGGCCGCCCACTCCATCACTTGCGCGGCAGCCAGATCGTCAGTGGCGAAGACCGCGTCGACGTCGTCGACCACGAGGTCGAGCCGTTCGCGGATGAGACGGGGGCGCTCACTATTGGGGGTGTTGAAGTCGACGGTCAGGACCACCGGGTCGATACCTGCCTGCTGGAGCACCTGGCGGTACCCCTTCTCCCGCAGGTTGTGGATTCCAGTGCGAGACGTCAGCAGGGCCGGACGGCGCGCCCCCCGCTTGAGCAGGTGCTCGGCGGCAAGCCGGCCGCCGGCCTCGTTGTCGCAGCGGACATTGGGGACGATGGGGGAGAGGTCCCGATCCACACTGACCAGGGGCAGGTGGATCGAGCTGTAGTCGGCCAGACCATCATTGTGGGCGCTGGAGATGATGCCATCGACCCGGTGGGAGACGAGCAGGTCGAGGTACTCGCGCTCCCGATCCGCCTTGCCCATGGAGTTGCAGACGAAGGTCCGGTAGCCGCGCTCCGCGAGAAAGTCCTCGACATGCTCGGTCAGCTCGCCGAAGAAGGGCAAAGCCACGGTGGGGACGATCAGGCCGATCGAATGCGTCGACTTGCCGTGCAGCGCGCGGGCAATCTGATTGGGGCGGTAGTTGAGCTGAGCGATCGCCTCAGCCACCCGCTCCCGTGTCTCTTGGGAGAGGTAGCCGCGGTTGTTGAGTACGCGGCTGACTGTCGTCAGCGAGACGCCTGCAGCCTGGGCGACATCGGCCAGTGTGGGTTCGCGGTGTGACTCCACGAGTGGGTCCTCGAGCTCCTTCAGTCGGTCACGGTGAGTGCGATCTGCCGTCAAGCATATGCCTCGAGGGGGTCATTACCCAACTGACCTGCGTAAACGTGGGTGGAAGTGTTACGCGCTGGGCAGGATCTCGGCGTAGAAGGAGATCATGGCGCGGGCCATCCGGGCGTGTCCGGCGTCGTCGGGGTGGATGTGGTCGATGGCCAGCCGGTCCTCGTCGCCGTTGATGGCCGTGCTCAAGGCGTCGGTCGAGGTCAGACCCAGGGACGTGGCCGTCTCGTGCACGAGACGGCGGATGGCCTGGAAGCGTGGACCGACCTCCAGGGAGGGGAAGTAGGGGGCGATGATGACCGGCGCGCCCCGCAGGCGCGTGGAGATGAAGTTGAGGTCATGGTCGATCGCCTGCTCGACCAGCTCACGCTGAGAGGGGAGGAAGGCGGCGTCGTTCAGGCCCAGGCTGATCGTGACGATGTCGGGCTCGCAACGCAGAACCGCTTCCAGCCAGGTGGTGTCACGGCATGACGGTGAGCGCTGCCCGCCGGGCAGGTGGCCCCCGCGTCGTGCGAAGAAGCCCAGGCCGTCCGCCGCCAGGTTCACCTCCCGCCACCGCTGATGCTCACACACGAGCGAGGTCCAGCGATTGCGAGGATGGCTCAGGGCTCGCCAACCGGTGGTGATGGAGTCACCGAGGAAGACAGCAGTGGGGAAGTGGTCGGAGTGCGGGATCGTGGACACGGCTTCTGACTGTAGTTCTCCATACCGGGAGGAGCCACCGCAGCTCAGCGGTCATCACGTTCACCGCTGTGTTTCTCGCTGTCCTTGGGTGCGTCCTGTTCGGTCAGAACACCGTCGTGCATCGCCAGCACCCGGTCGCATACGGGAAGCAGCCGCTCGTCATGAGTGACCATCACCGTGGCCTTGCCCAACTCGTGGGTCTGGTCCGCAAGCAGATGAGCCACGTCCTGAGCTCGTCGGGTGTCCAGGGAGGCGGTGGGCTCATCGGCCAGGATGATGTCCGGGTCGTGGTAGAGCGCCACCGCGATGGCAGCGCGCTGACGCTCGCCCCCGGACAGCTCGGAGGGGTAGGCGTGGGCGCGCTTCGTGATGCCGAGCGAGTCCAGCAGATGGTCCCGTCTGTCAGTGTCGCCCTGCGTTCGTGCCGCTCGGTCGTGCAGGCTGAACTGGTCGTTGAGCCTCAGGAAGGGAACCAGCCCCGAGGCCTGGAGGACGAAGCCGATGCGCCGAAGTCGGAGCCTGGCGCGCTGCTTCTCCGGCAGGCTGGAGAAGGGCTGACCGGAGATCGTCACGGTGCCACTCGAGGGAGTGCGCAGGCCGCCCATGATGGTCAGGAGCGTGGACTTCCCGGAGCCTGAGGGGCCCAGGATCCCCACCAGCTCGCCAGCGCGCAGCGTGAGGTCCGTGCTGCGCAGGGCGTGAACGGTCTCATCACCCTGACGGTAGTCGCGGGTCACCGACTCCAGTGACATGACGGCGGGGGCTGCCGCTCCACTTGCTGTTGTTGATGCGGTCATGAGATGGCCTCCACGGGATCGATGCGGGAGATGACCCGGACGGAGATGAAGCCTCCAATGACAGAGACGACGATGAAGGCCGTGACGATGAGCAGGTCCAGGGGAGCGGAAATCCTGAAGGGTACGGCGCGGGGGAGGACCAGGGACGTCACTATCGTCAGAAGCAGGCCGATGCCGATGCCGGCAACCGACAGCACGAGGGTCTGGGCACATCCGGAGCGGATGAGGTAGCCGGTGGGGACGCCGCGGGCTTTGAGGATGCCCAGGACCGGTCTCTTCTGCAGCGTCAGCACGTAGATGAAGATGCCCAGAACCGTGGAGGCGATGATGATGAGTGAGCCGATCATGAGGCTGAAGGTGAGGACTTGGGCCGAGTAGCCGGGGAGCGTGCGAATGAGCTCCTCGGTGGTGAGGATCGTCAGTCCCGCGTCCTTGGCGGACTGCGTGGCCTTGCTGTCGGTGGTCAGGTCGGAGGTGAAGACGACGGCGGAGATGGCTGGGGACAGGCTGGTGGGGCCGTGCTGGCGCAAGGCCCGGCTGTCCATGGTCACCACGGGAGCCGCCTGGAAGGTGGTGTCATGGGTGAACCCGACGATGGTCCAGTCGTGGTCAGAGCCCAGCAGTCGGAGCGCGTCACCAACCGCGAGTCCCTTGGCCTTCAGCGAGTCGTCGACGAGGACTTCGCTATCGGGTGCGGAGATCGCCCGCCCGTCGGCCACAGGCGGACTGAGCTGTCCGTCCAGATCGATTCCGAAGGCGAAGACGTCCTCACGCAGCGCCTCGCCGTCCTCGTCCTTGACGTCTGGCGCCTGGGCAACAGCGGCCGTGCTCATCAGGGCAGAGGCTGTGGTTCCGTTGTCCTTGGCCAGGTCCGTGGCCGCTTTCAGTTGCTTGTCGCTCAGACGTGAGGCGGAGAGGTTCTCGTTGGAGGCGTCCGTGACGGCGACGCTGGCGGTGTTCCAGCCGTCGATGCCGGCGCGGTAACGGTGGGCGAGGCCCACAGCCAAGGAGGCCAAGAAAAATGTGAGGTAGGCCACCAAAGTGATGACGGAGATGATGAGCGTGAAGCGCACGGGTTCGTGGCGGATCTCGCGCAGCGCGAGGAACATGGGGCTCCCTGAGGGATAGTCGGCAGCGGGCCGGCTGGCGCACTCCGTGAAGGCTACATGCCGCGTGAGGTTCCCGAGGTCGAGGGTTCAGGGGCAGCGCTCGCCTGAGGGGCAGCGAGCAGGCAGGACGCCGCCCAGATCCTGCCGTGTGTCGTGGGAGAGCGTCGCTCCAGCGAGAATGACATAATGTGCATTATCGGTGTTAGATGAGTGGGGCTTGGTTCTGAGGAAGACCTCGTGCGCGGCATCATGTCTGGGACATCCGGTCGGCTGCGACGTCCGGCAGTCCGGCACAATTGTGTGTGTGACTGGAAGGACTGCTGGAAACAACCCCGCCGATGCGCATGACGTGATCCGTGTCGTCGGGGCTCGTGCGAACAACTTGCGCAGTGTCGACGTCGTCATCCCCAAGCGCAGGCTGACGGTCTTCACCGGCGTGTCGGGCTCAGGCAAGAGCTCGCTTGTCTTCGCCACGATCGCCGCCGAGTCGCGCCGTCTGGTCAATGAGACCTACCCGGCTTTCGTTCAGGGCTTCATGGACGTCGGCGCGCGTCCCGACGTCGACCGTCTGGAAGGGCTGACGCCGGCGATCACTGTGGACCAGGAGCGCCTGGGATCCAACCCGCGTTCAACCCTCGGTACCGTCAGCGACGTCGGAGCCCTGCTGAGAGTCCTGTACTCGACGCACGGCGCGCCCCACATCGGCTCACCTCAGGCTTTTGCCTTCAACGTCCCTTCCGTCACCGGTGGCGGTGCACTCACCACACAGCGCGGCAACCGTAAGATCGTCGAGCGCAAGACATTCACCGTTCAAGGAGGGATGTGCCCGGCCTGCGAAGGCATGGGGCAAGTCTCAGACATCGATCTGACGCAGGTGCTCGATGAGACGCTCTCCCTGAAAGACGGGGCGATCACCTTCCCCGGATACTCAGCCGGCGGCTGGCAGGTGCGCAGCTTCACTGACTCCGGTCTCTTCCCGCCAGACGTGCCGGTAGCCGCCTTCACGCCCCGGCAGCGAGACGATCTGCTCTACAAGGAGCCCACGAAGATCAAGGTCGGCGGCATCAATGTGACTTACGAGGGACTCGTCCCGAGAATACGACGGTCGATCCTGTCCAAGGAACCACAGGCACTGCAGCCTCATATTCGCTCATTCGTGGAACGGGCCGTCGTCTTCGGAACCTGCCCGCAGTGCCATGGAACCCGTTTGTCCGAGCCCGCCCGCACCTGTTTGATCGACGGAACATCCATTGCTGATGCCTGCGCCATGCAGATCTCGGATCTGGTGCAGTGGATCACTCGCCTTCAGGGAATTCTGACCGATGCCGCTCCCCTGCTGGACAATCTGAAACACATGCTGGAGGCTTTTGTACGCATTGGACTGGGCTATCTGTCACTGGACCGTCCGGCCTCGACCCTCTCGGGCGGCGAGGCCCAGCGCACCAAGCTCGTGCGCCATCTGGGCTCGGCCCTCACCGACGTCACCTACGTCTTCGACGAGCCCAGTATCGGACTGCACCCGCACGACCTCCACCAGATGAATGAGCTGCTGCTGTCACTACGGGACAAAGGAAACACCGTGCTCGTCATCGAGCACAAACCCGAGACCATCTCAATCGGCGACCATGTGGTGGACATGGGGCCGGGAGCAGGAACCCGAGGAGGCCGGATCTGTTTCGAGGGGACGGTCGAGCAGCTGCGCGGCTCCGACACTCTTACCGGACGCCACCTTGTGGACCGAGTGCGGATCAAGAACAGCCACCGCTCCCCCACGGGAAGAATCGAGATTCGCGGTGCCAGCACGAACAATCTTCGCGACATCGACGTCGATATTCCCCTGGGAGTTCTCAGCGTCATCACTGGAGTCGCCGGATCCGGCAAGTCGAGCCTCATCCACGGCCACCTCTCCCCCATCGACGGCGTGGTGACGGTCGACCAGGCACCGATCAAAGGCTCCAGGCGTTCGAATGCCGCCACCTACACCGGACTGCTCGACCCTGTGCGCAAGGCCTTTGCCAAAGGCAATAAGGACAAGGGTGCGAAACCTGCGCATTTCTCGGCAAACTCAGACGGGGCCTGCCCGGTGTGTGGCGGAACGGGAATCATAGAGACGCAGCTGGGCTTCATGGAGACTGTAGAGTCCCAATGCCAGGCCTGTGAAGGGCGCCGTTTCAGACACGAGGTGCTCGCCTATCGCCTCGCTGGATGCAGCATCGCCGATGTCCTGGACATGAGCGTCGAGGCGGCGCTGGCCTTCTTCTCTCAGGGCGAGGCTCGTGTCCCCGCGGCCACCAGGATCCTGTCACGACTGACGGATGTAGGGCTCGGCTACCTCCACCTCGGTCAGGCCCTGACCACCTTGTCCGGTGGCGAGCGCCAGCGGCTCAAGCTCGCCGTCCACCTG